>CAJBKH010000262.1 GCA_903953615.1 uncultured Bacteroidota bacterium | reverse complement strand
TTGATGGAATTCATTGCCGTATCGATGGTGATATTATCTGGCGCAGGATCTGAACTCAACTGCGTTTTACCAGGAAATAAAATAGAAGGGTACTGTAATTTAAAACTCAAAATAGAAGCCTCATGACCTTCGTTTTGAAATTGCAAACACAAGCGTTCGTTATAGGTGCTCAGTCCACCGCGCAGGGGCCAGGCAGGACCAACAATTACAATTTTTAAGGGAGCCGACATGCGCTTAATCCATGTTTAATTTTTCGGAAACAGCATAGGTGTTGCGTTCGCCACTGTTGCGACTAACCAACTCGCCTATAAAGCCCGCTAAGAACAATTGGGTTCCAATGATCATGCTCACTAAGCCTAAATAAAACAATGGTGAGTCGGCAACCAAAGGTGCCTTCACATGGTTGGCTATATGTATCATTTTATCAATTAATAAATACATGGCAATAAAGAATCCCAATAGGAAACTCAACAAGCCATACACACCAAAAAAGTGCATTGGTTTTTTGCCAAACTTGCCCATGAAAAAGATGGTCATTAAATCGAGCAAGCCATTGACAAAACGGTTTAAACCAAATTTGGTCGTGCCGTATTTTCTAGCGCGGTGTTCTACTACTTGTTCGCCTATTTTGGTAAAGCCAGCCGATTTCGCAATCACTGGAATGTAGCGGTGCATCTCACCATATACTTCAATGTTTTTTACAACTTCAGAACTATAAGCTTTCAAGCCACAATTAAAATCGTGTAAATAAATACCACTCATTTTGCGAGTGGCCCAATTGAATAATTTGGTAGGCAAAGTTTTGCTAATCGGGTCGTAGCGTTTCTTTTTCCAACCAGAAATAATATGATAATTTTCTTCCTTAATTCTGCGGTACAAATCTGGTATTTCTTCAGGACTGTCTTGCAAGTCGGCATCCATGGTAATAATGACATCGCCTTTTGCTTCGGCAAAGCCGATGTTAAGGGCCGCAGATTTGCCATAGTTTCTTCTGAACTTAATGCCTCTGATGTTGGCATTGTTTTTAACAAGGGTTTGTATCACCGACCAACTTTTATCGGTACTGCCATCGTCAATGAAAAGTACTTCGTAAGTATAATTGTTGACCTGCATTACTTTTGCAATCCACTGTTCCAATTCAGGCAGCGATTCGTCTTCGTTGTATAGCGGTATTACTAAGGATAGGTTAAGCATTGTGGTTCTTTTTTGTGAAGGTGTTAAAGTGGTTTCTCAAAAAAATATAAAATTAAATTGAACTGTAAATTTATTGGTTGAAATGGTGAAATGGTCCGTTAAAGGTAGCCTCTACTGCATAAGGCAATGGCTTGTCTATGTAGTAAGTATTACTCGACAATGAACGGTTGTTAAAGCGCGATAAAATCGTTTGCTTATGCGGATTTACAACGGTGATATGCGCTTGGTTGCCAATGGCAATCGAACTAACCGTTTGTCCTAAAATAGCAGCTGGGTTGTAATTGAATTTTTCAAACAAAGTAGCATCGTCCATGCTAGGATGAAATCTATTGCGCCCTTCGATGGCAAGGCTTAAAGCAATTTGAATACTGATGGCACCAAAGCTCGCATAATCGAATTCAACGGATTTGTTTTCTATTTCTTGTGGATGGTGGTCGGAGCAAATGGCATCAATGGTGCCATCGGCCAAACCTTCCCATAAAGCTTTTACATCGTTGGCTTGACGCAAAGGTGGCATCACTTTTAAATTGGTATCAAAGTCCATTAATGTTTCGTCGGTCAATACCAAATTCATCACCGCTACATCGGCAGTAACGGCGGTGCCTGCAGCTTTGGCCTGGCGAATTAACTCAACCGATTTTTCGGTACTCACCTTGCTAATGTGGATGCGGGTTTGGTGGTAGTCGGCCAATTCAATTTCACGTTGTACCATCAAGTATTCGGCCATGGGTGGTATGCCTTTTAAACCTAGACTAACGGCTATCGGTCCTTCGGCGATTTGACCTTTACCCGTTAACGACTCATCGTTACAAAAACTATAAATAAGGCCATTAAAACTTTTTACATATTGCATGGCCCTGCTTTGTGTACCAGAATTTTGAATGGCATAGTTGGCATTGGCATATCCAATGGCACCACTTAGTTTCATGTCATACATTTCGGCCATGTCATCGTCTTTCAAATTGTGTGTAATAGCACCCAATGGTAAGAACTCAATTGGATTGTCTGAATTCTGACGCATTACAAATTCAATGTCTGATTTGGTTTGTCGCACTGGATTTGAATTCGGCAACAAAGCAATTTTATGATAACCACCAGCAATGGCAGCTTGTGCTAAAGAATGAAAAGTTTCGCGGTGCTCAAGTCCTGGGTCGCTACTGTTGCAACGGGTATCAATAAAGCAAGGGGTTGCCAAACATTCGTTGTAAGCCAATACTTTGTAACCTTCTGAAGGCTCGATATTAGTCGCAATGGCAGTGATAAGGCCATTTTCAACAGCAATGTCAACTGTCTGTCCGTTGTAGGGTGAATGGCTGTCGGAAACGACAACCTGTTTAAGCAGATAATTTTGCATGGGGCTTTAAAAATCTTATCAAAAGTATTTCAATCAGTAAAAAAAACAAAACAAAAATAATGCACCATTTCCAAAACGGTGTGCCTTTGAGCGAGGCTGCATATTCGGCAGATAATTTTTCGGCACTTCCCGAAAATAATTGCGCGCCATTTTGTGTGGCCATATTTTCTAATTCCGATTCGCTGAAGGTGCGGGTATCACTCTCTTTGCGGTTCATGTTGAAAGAAAGACCGAGCAAGGTAGAATCGCTGTTGTTGAGCAATGCTTTATAATCGCCCGCCTGCGCAATCTCACCATTGGTGTTCAAAAATAGTTCGCCATCCATGTTTATAACTTCGGTCATGTAGCGGTTGTTACCCAGTTGTAAAGTGATACCGCGTTCCGAAGTAAAGGCTTGTCCGGTAGCAATGCTCTCTGTTTGCCCACATTGAAAATACAAGGGGGCATCGTATTTTAAAAGCATGGCAGCTTTTAATAAAACAGGCACAAAGAAGGCATGGTTTTGGAAGTTGCTGTACTCCGCATTCAAAGGGCTGCTGCAAACATATACTTGCCCTTTACCCAATTTAAAATTCGAAATAAAATTGGCGCCATTGTTTAATTTCATTAAGGCTATGGCCGATGGGGTAGTGGTATTGTAATAACGACCTACCAAAGGCAAATCGGGTTGCTTAGGGACTTTCTCAAATAAGTTTTTAAAGATGGGATGCTCTAAATCAAAACTGCTCACCTTGCCATTCAATGTGATAGGGTTCTCATCAATAGTAAAACCCATGGCACTTGCCAAATTTTGCAAACCACCGTAAGGCAAATTGGCTTGCGGAAAGATAAATAAGTTGCCGCCATTGTTGCAGTATTTTTTGAGTTCACCTGCCATGCCATTGCTTAAGTTATTACTCCCTTCGATACAAATTAAGGAAGCCTTGTTAAATGCATTGAATTGCACAGCCCCAGAGGCAAATCCTTGGTATTCGAAGCCTTGGGTTTCATCAAACACAGCGTTGATATACTGTTCTTTTTTATCGAAGATATTAATGACTTGAAAATCGGTTTTTAAATTCAAGGAGAAAAACAATTGATCGTCGAAGGCCATGTTATCACCTGCATGTTTCAACACGCAAGCGTGACTGCCACCAGCATCAATTACAAAATTAATGACCTGTGTAGTTTTGGCATATGGCTTTATATCGAAGGATGCAACGCCTTTGGGTTTGTTATCGATTAATAAATCAACAGTCAATCCTTGCACCTCGTTGGGAGAATAATTCGAAACATCTACTGCCAAGCTAATGGTTTCGCCAGCTTGCAGAATAGGGGAGTTGAGGTAACAGGTGTCGATGCTAATATTCGCAGCTGCGGTATTGCTTATTCTTACCCAAGTTTTTTGAATCGAAGTATCATTGGCTGCACCAGAAAGTGGGGCATCGTTTTTTTGAAAGTCGGAAATAATGAAAGCCGATTTTAAATCATTCGATTGTTTAAGCAAACGTTCTTGCAAAAGTATGAGCTGTGAAAGTGGATGGCTGCCAGCACTGATTTTAATTTGATCGATGTTTTCTAAGGCCGTTTGTTTGCTGCTGTTGTGCATCAAGGCCGCATTCATATCGGAGGTGATGATTTGAAATTCATCGCTGCCTTTGGCATTGCTAATAATGGCACGGGCACGGTTCTTTGCAGCTTCTAATAACAAGCCCTCCTCGCCCGTATTGTTCATGCTGTAGCTGTTGTCAATAATGATACTCACCAATTGTTTCGAGCGATTGATGGCTTTGTTATTGGCGAGTTTAATGGGTTGGGCAAAAGCAAATATCAAAAAGGCAAGGGCTAACAAGCGCGAAGCAAGAATCAAATATTTTTTTAATTGATTACCGCTTTTGGTTTGTTGGTTAATTTGCTTGAGGAATCGGAGGTTGGTAAAGGCTATTTTTTTGTACCTGCGAAAATTAAATAGATGAATAATGACTGGAATCAAGAGAGCTAACAAAGCCCAAAGAAATAATGGATAAAGCCACGTCATATACCTTTATGGCAAACTTACTGAATTAATCGGGTTTAAAAAAATGGAATTCTTGGGGCTTAATAGGCCACAGATTCACAGATTGTGATTGAGAGCCGACAATACCGCAGATGAATCCAATCCTTTACTTATCCAATTAAAATAAGAGAGCGAAACGAAGCACTTTTTTTCTCTTTGGGAAGGTAGCAATTAACTTTTACCAAACTTCAGTCATGCTGTCTCGATAGCTATCGGGAGTCGAAGCGCTAGTACTTCAGA
>CAJBKH010000261.1 GCA_903953615.1 uncultured Bacteroidota bacterium | reverse complement strand
TATGTTGAAGCTATATTTGCTGGGGTTGTAGAAACACCAGGAATATTTCTTGCAGACAAAATTGTATTTCTATCAGAGCCTTTAAGCAATATCAATGCTTTTTGTCCTTCAAGATTAAGTGCCTTAAGCACTGTAATCAAATTTTTAGTCTTTATATCGCTAAAAGACATATCATCTACAATCAAAAGATTTTGCTCTTGTACTCTTAAAGATAAAGCTGACTTACGTGCAAGCCTTCTCATTTGAGTAGGTAAGTATTGCTTGTATAAGTGTGGACGTGGCCCATGTATTGTTCCACCACCAACCCATACAGGAGATCTATTAGAACCAGAACGGGCTGTCCCGCGGCCTTTTTGCTTCCATGGCTTTCTACCACCACCAGAAACTTCAGATCTAACTTTTGTTTTATGAGTGCCTTGCCTTTGATTTGCTAAATATGCTTTTACCGCAAGGTACATAGCATGCTCGCTAGGCTCAACATTAAAGACTTCATCAGGTAATTCAACCTGACCAGTCACAGATCCATTTTTTCCATACACATTTAAGAGCATATTATACCTTACAGCTTCACAATTTCAACAATCGAATTGATTGAACCAGGAATGCTACCTTTTATGATAAGTAGATTTTGTTCTGGCATTACATCTAACACTTCTAAATTACGGATGCTTATGGTAGTTCCACCCATTCTTCCTGCCATTCTCATACCCTTGAAAACTCGGGATGGGAAAGATGAAGAACCAATGGATCCAGGATGACGCTGTCTGTCAGATTGACCATGTGATGACATACCAACACCACTAAAGTGATGGCGCTTCATTACACCCTGAAAACCTCGACCTTTAGAAGTTCCTGAAACTTTTACTTTATCACCTTTCTTGAGAATACTATCAACTGTTAGTATTTCTCCAGGAGTTAAAGTAACCGTTTCAGATCTAAACTCCCTTAAATGGCGCTTAGGCGAAACTCCGGACTTTTTAAAATGTCCTATTTGTGGTTGTGATACCTTACGTTCAGGGATATCTTCAAATCCAATCTGAACTGCCGTGTATCCATCCTTCTCTTTTGACCTAACCTGCACTACTGCGCAAGGCCCGGCTTCTATTACTGTACAAGGGACATATTCACCGGTTTGGCTGAATATACTTGTCATACCTAATTTACGACCTAAAAGCATCTTTACTTTCTCCTTAGACCTTTACCTCTACATCAACTCCCGCAGGTAATTCTAGACGCATCAAAGCATCTATTGTACGCTGTGTTGAGCTGAAGATATCTATCAGACGCTTGTGAACTCGCGCTTCAAACTGCTCGCGCGACTTTTTGTCAACGTGCGGCGAACGTAGAACCGTGTACACAGTCTTTTCCGTAGGTAATGGAATTGGACCGGAAACAACCGCCCCAGTTTGTTTAATCGTACGAACAATTCGCTCGGATGATTTATCAATTAGGTTATGGTCGTATGACTTAAGTTTTATACGAATCCTTTGGGTTGACACGCTCACGTACCTTCAAATATTTAGACAAAAAAGACACAGCCCGAATGTATCGGCCCATGCCATTTGGTACATTTATTCAATAATTTTTGTAATAACACCAGCACCAACTGTTCTGCCGCCTTCACGGATTGAAAAACGTAGACCGTCTTCCATAGCAACAGGGGTAATCAATTCTATAGCGAAGTTGTCAATATTATCACCAGGCATAACCATTTCAGTTCCACTTGGTAATGTTGCAACACCAGTTACATCTGTTGTACGAAAATAAAACTGAGGGCGATATCCATCAAAAAATGGAGTATGACGACCACCTTCATCTTTGTTCAACACATAAACCTGAGCCATGAATTTATGATGTGGAGTCATAGATCCTGTCTTTGCAAGAACCATGCCACGCTCAATTTCTTCTTTATCTACACCACGTAACAATAAACCTACATTGTCTCCAGCTACACCTTCATCTAATAGCTTACGAAACATTTCTATTCCTGTTACAGTAGTTTTCTTTTGTAGGCCGAAACCTACAAGTTCTACTTCTTCATTTAATTTTACTATTCCACGCTCGATACGTCCAGTTGCAACTGTTCCGCGGCCAGTAATTGAAAATACATCTTCAACAGGCATTAAGAACGGTTTATCTGTTTCACGTGTTGGTGTAGGAATATAATCATCAACTGCTTGCATTAAATCTAAAACTGGTTTCAATCTTGGATCATCAATAGCTGCTGATTCTGATGTTCCTGCATCCAATGCTTGTAATGCAGAACCTTTAATGATAGGTAAATCATCGCCAGGAAATTCATATTTAGATAATAATTCACGAACTTCTAATTCTACCAAATCCAATAATTCTGGATCTGCTATATCTACTTTGTTCAAGAATACTACAATACGAGGTACACCAACTTGGCGTGCAAGCAAGATATGTTCGCGGGTTTGTGGCATTGGGCCGTCTGTACCAGCAACAACTAAAATTGCGCCATCCATTTGTGCCGCACCAGTAATCATGTT
>CAJBKH010000260.1 GCA_903953615.1 uncultured Bacteroidota bacterium | reverse complement strand
GCATCAGGAAATTTAATATTGGCATTGCCTGTGCTTTTATCGAGTTGCGCACCGTATTTTTTAAAAGACCCGAAGGCTGTAAAATCGCCACCAACATACAAAGTTTTATTTTTCAATAATATACTTTTTACATTGTTGTTAAAGCCTTCTCCACTTGACATAAAATGGGTGAGTTTACCCGTGCTAGCAATATGTGCAATTCTGTTTCTTGAACTGTCTCCAATTTTAGTAAAAGCACCGCCAATATACCATCCTCCTTTTCCATCGGCTGCCGAAGCATTGACAGTTGCATTGGGGTTAGCAAATTTAAAATTAACAATACCAGTGCCAGAATCCACTTGCGTACCATATGTTTCTGTTGGTCCAATTTCAGTGAATGATCCACCAATGAATACGCGATTATTCACAGAATCTTTAGCAATTGCATTGACTGTTCCATTGGGGGTCCACCAATTAGGATTTAAGGATATTTTTTGTGCGCCTAATTCCAAATGGGTGATTCCCATTAAGAGAAAGAAAACATAAAAAGGTTTGCGTAAGATTGGATTCATCGTCTTTAAAAATTAAAAGACGAAAATAGGTTTTTTTTTCAGCCCCAAAGGCCTGTAGCTAAATAATTACATTTATTTGACGAGGCAATAGTAGCGAAATCTGCTACAATAGATGACTTTATAACCAAGGTTTGAAAGGCTATCAAGCGAATGTCTAATGTTGCGAATATCTTGAAATACTGAATGGTTGCGGTTGTAATGATACTCCAAATAAATAGCCTTGAAATTGATTTTATCGGCCAACATGTTTTCTAAAACCTCATATTCGGCACCCTCAATATCCATTTTAATATAATCGACTGCCTCTAAGTGCAGCTTTTGCATGATACTCTTGATGGTTTCAGCAGGCACTTCTACAAAATTATCGGTCGCATCAATATTATTAATTGAATGCGATACAAAATTGGCTTCTTTGGGTTTAAAAAACTTAACAGTGCCAACTTCTTTCCATAGTGCTGCGGCATTAAAAATTATTTTATCAGCAATTCTTTGCTCATTTTTTATCAGCAATTCTTGTTTTACTTTGTCAATGTATTGAATCGAAATATCAGTTGGGTCATACAATTGTACTGTACAATTGTATTGCTTAATCAAGTCGATTTCAGCTTCTATATCCTCTCCAACACCAAACGATAATATACTTGAATTTTCATTGATAAGATGTTTCGGTAGAATCATAAATCCATAGTCATTTCCAATGGTTTCATATGCCTCACCGATATTTTTATTGTATTTAGAAAGATATAAAAGTTGCAATACCTTTCTGATGCTTAAATATAAGAATTTCATTGTTTACAGATTATTGATTTGCGTTTTCTTGCGCGGTTTTAAATTGTTGAGAGATGGTTTTGGCTTGGCGAAGTACTTCATCAAGTCCTGCGCTATTTTTGCCTCCAGCCGATGCAAAGAAAGGTTGACCGCCACCACCACCATCGATGTGCTTAGCCAATTCACGAATAATATTACCGCAATTAACACCATGCGTTTTCACAAGTGCATCATTGCAAAAAACAGTGATGAAAGGTTTATCGTTTATTAATGATGAAATTACGCCAAATATTGTTTCGTATTCATTTCTTAATTGAAAACAGATATTTTTAAGGTGCTCAGGAGATAAACTATCAATGCGCTCAAACATCACATAAATACCATTTTCGGCTTTGTTAATTCTGTTCTTAATATCCGACTTTACAGTATTTGCTTTTTCGAGTTCGTATGTTTCAAGCTTTTTTTGTAATTCACTTTTTTCATTCGAAAGTTTAACAATCGCTGCTTCTAAATCTTTAGGATCACCCAATAAATTTTGAACACTTTTAAGTTGTATTTCAAGTTGATTATAATATTGGTCTACTTTTACATTCGTAATGGCCTCAATTCTGCGAACACCAGCAGCAACCGAACTTTCTGAACTGATTTTAAAGCGACGAATAAGACCCGTATTTTTAACATGGGTACCGCCACATAATTCAACAGAATAGTCCTTGTCGAAAGTAATCACACGCACCAAGTCGCCATATTTTTCTCCGAACAAGGCTGTAGCACCAAGTTCTTCTACTGCTTTTTTAATCGGTACATTGCGTTGTTCATTGAGGGCTATGTTAGCAAAGATTTTTTCATTCACAATCGTCTCAATTTTTTCAAGCTCATCGTCTGTGACTTTAGCAAAATGACTGAAATCAAAACGCAAATAATCAGCATTTACCAAGCTTCCTTTTTGCGCCACATGTTGACCCAATACTTGCTTTAAAGCAGCATGCAATAGGTGAGTGGCACTGTGATTGTTCATCGAAAGTGCTCTATTCGTTTCATCTACTTTTGCGAAAAATGCCTGTAAATGATCGGCAGGCAATTGATTGACATAATGAATAATTAAATCGTTCTCTTTTTGCGTATCCGTTATAATTAATGCTTCACCGTTAACAATGCCTGTGACTGTTCCAGTATCACCAACTTGTCCGCCACTTTCAGCATAAAATGGTGTGATATCAAACACCAATTGGTATTGCAATTTGTCTTTCACTTTAACAGTTCTATAGCGCGCTATCTTAACTGTTGCTTCAAGAAAATCATACCCTATAAATTCTTCGTTTTCGTCATCAAGTAAATACTGCCAATCGCCTGTTTCTTTTTGAGCATCTTTTCGGCTTCTTGTCTTTTGCTCTAATAGGAGCGATTCGAAGCCTGCAATATCAACATTGAAACCATGCTCGGTGGCGATGAGTTGTGTTAAATCGATTGGAAAACCGAAGGTGTCATACAATTCGAAAGCTGTTTTACCATCTATTATTTTGTTGCCTTCTATATTGGCGCCTATTGTTTTTTCTATTCTCGTTAAACCAGTTTCTAAGGTTCTTAAAAATGAATTTTCTTCTTCTTGAATAACCTTTCTAACAAAATCCTGCTGCTGAAGTAATTCATTAAAGGTTGCGCCAAATTCAGATGCCAATACTGGCAATAGCGCATTAATAAAGGTTTCACGCATGTTCAAATAGCTATAGCCATAGCGCAAAGCACGTCGTAAAATTCTGCGTATAACATAACCCGCACCATTGTTACTAGGCAACTGACCATCTGCAATACAGAATGCCACAGCTCTTACGTGATCGGCAATTACCCTAAAGGCAATGTCCTTTTTTGAATCGGTACCTTTATATGTAATTCCGGTTAATTTTTCAAGCTCTTTTATTAATGGTTGAAAAATATCGGTGTCGTAATTCGATTTTTTCTCTTGAAGAACACGTGTCAAGCGTTCGAAACCCATGGCCGTATCCACGTGTTGGTTCGGCAGTTTTTCTAAACTACCATCCGCCTTACGGTTAAATTCCATGAATACATTGTTCCAAATTTCAATCACTTCTGGATGGTCGTTGTTAACCAATGTATCACCGCCTATTAAAGCGCAGTCGGCCTCGTTGCGCATGTCAACATGAATTTCGGTACATGGACCGCATGGGCCAGTATCACCCATTTCCCAGAAATTATCTTTCTTATTGCCTTTGAGAATGCGGCTAGGGTCAATTAATTGGGCCCAACAATCATAGGCTTCTTGATCGAATGCTAAACCTTCTTTTGCATCGCCTTCGAAAACGGTAACGTATAGTTTGTCTTTATCAATCTTATAAACATCGGTCAAAAGTTCCCAACTCCATTGAATGGCTTCTTTTTTGAAATAGTCGCCAAAGCTCCAATTGCCCAACATTTCGAACATGGTATGGTGGTAATGATCGACCCCTACTTCTTCAAGGTCATTGTGTTTGCCACTTACACGCAAACACTTTTGTGTGTCTGCTGCACGGTGGTAGGGTGCTTTTTTATTTCCTAAAAAATAATCTTTGAACTGATTCATCCCTGCATTGGTGAACATGAGGGTAGGGTCGTTCTTAACTACAATTGGTGCCGAAGAAACTATGGTATGTTGTTTATTCCGGAAGAATTCTAAAAATGTTAATCGT
>CAJBKH010000259.1 GCA_903953615.1 uncultured Bacteroidota bacterium | reverse complement strand
AGTGTGTAAGAAATGTTGAGTGTTTCAGAATCGGCACTCATGCTTTGCAATTTGGTTTTAATATTTGAAATACTTAGTTCGCCTTTAAACACTGGCACACGTAAAAGTAAGTTGCCTGTTACCACATTGATTTTACATTTCGAATTGTCGGCAACACAAATTACTTCTTGTTTAACGGCCGCTTGACTGTAAAAATCTGAGGTGCCACAACTTACGATGCGATTGTCGCTGCTGTAACCCAATTCGAATTCCATACTATCACCGGGTGATATGCCGCTGTTTAAGCTAAATTCAACCTCTGTTGCACCATTGATGTCGCGTGTTTTTGTTAATGCATTATTAGGCGCATTGCGAATACCAATAAACATGGTTGAATCGTACTTCATGCCATTTAGTAGGATGGCTTGGTACTTGTCTTCTATGCCGGTTTTACTTGGACCTAAATTAATAATTTTTACCCTTACTTTACTGCTTTTTTCACAAGGAAAAATGGTATCTGCGTTTACTTTTAGTAAACTAAAATAGGGTTTGGTTACGCCTTTAATATTTAGCGGATTACTAATAGCAGGAAATACCAAAACTTTATCACCACATTTTATATTGGCTGCCGCACCTGCTCTTATGTAGTTGCCAGACGAGTAATCGCAATCTGTTTTAACAGAAAATTTGATTTGAATTTTATTTTTAGTTGTATCTGTAATGCCTTTGAAGCCTTGTGATAAACTGCTGACCAAAGTTGATAGATCCCACTCGTAAGTTGTACCACTCACTAATTTTGGCGAAGGCAATGCCGCCCAAGAGCCTTTTGAAGGATGCTTCACATAACTTTTTCCGGAAACCACTTGCATACCCACTGGTAAGGTTAATTGTGCTTTGGTATTGTAGGCATTGGTGGCGCCAATGTTTTCTAATAAATAATAATAAGGCGATTGGGCACATAGTTCGGCAGTGGTAACAGAATCCGAAATACTCACTTGGAACTGAGTGTTCTGAGGTTCGAGAAACAAGACTGTTTTTTCTGGTGTACACGAATATGAGTTAAAATCTTTTGGATAGTCAATACAATTCCAACCAGAATATAAAATAACGCTATCTTTTTTACATGAGTTGAAAATGGCCTTCACTTTAAATTTTCTTGAAACACCAAAAGGAACAATGCCCGCTTTATAAATGTCATTCACCTTCTTTAAGGCTGTGTCCTTAACTGCATCGCGAATGTCTACAATTTTTATAGAGCCTGAATTGTCTGGCGAAAACCAACAATTGACTGAAGAAAAACTAGAGGATGAATTGGTGTAATTGATTTCCCATTCGGCTGTATCTTTTGAGGCATAGTTAACAGGAATGGATGGTTTAACTGAGTAAATCGGTGGGTTGTATACAATAGCGTCATCGCCATAATAATTTGGTGAACGCGCAGAATTAACGGTGTCATAACCACCACCTAAGGTGCCTCTTTTTTCGAAAATAAAATCGTAACTGATGTATTGGTATACGGCAGGAGGTAATTCGCAACTTGGAATTATATTGGCATAAAAATAACCCTGAAATGCATCGTCGCTTAATCCAAATTTTCCTTTTGCAGAGTCTTTGTAATACTTTGAAGTTTCGAAACTGTATTTCCCGTTTTTGTAAACCCACTTGACAGAGTCTTTATTTTCTAAAACATAACTGTTCGAGCCTGTT
>CAJBKH010000258.1 GCA_903953615.1 uncultured Bacteroidota bacterium | reverse complement strand
GATTTATTGCTTGTAGATTGTGGCGTTGATTACGCCAACTATGCCAGCGATATGACCCGTGTGATGCCTGTGAATGGTAAATTTACGCCCCGTCAAAAAGATGTATATAATGCGGTGTTGCGTGTAATGAGAGCTGCTACTAAACTATTGGTACCGGGCACTAAACTCATGGACTACCACCAAATTGTTTGCAAAGAATTAATGGAAAAAGAATTGGTGGATTTAGGTTTAATCACTATGGACGATATTAAAAACGAAAATCCAGAATGGCCTGCATTCAAAAAATATTATATGCACGGCACTTCGCATTTCTTAGGCATCGATGTGCACGATGTGGGCATGCGCTTTGAGCCATTTAAAGCCAACCATTTGTTTACCTGCGAACCAGGTATTTATATTCCAGAAGAAGGCATAGGCATACGCATTGAGAACAATATTTTAATCACCAACAATGGCCCTATCGATTTGATGGATGCCATACAAATGCCAATTGAGGTCGAAGAAATAGAGGCAGCCATGAACCGCTAATTTTTTATTTTGAAAGAATTATATAAAAACATATTCATCGACAAATACGGCAACCCAAAAATAGAGGGCCTCAAATCGCCTTTATTCATGGTGGGTTTGGGTATCAAAATAATTTTGTCCTGCTTTTTTGCCAGTCATTTTTTACGCGACTTATTTGCGCCCTTTCTGAACTATTTTGTTGAAAGTGGTTTTGCCAATCCTTATACCGAGTTTAACAATGTGGGTATTGAAGAGCATTTCCCTTACCCCGATATGATGTTGTACATTATGTCAGTGCCACGCATTTTGTTCTCGCCTTTTTTAAGCAATGGTATCAATGATTTAAGCGCCCTGCATTTATTTGTATTTCGCTTGCCCTTATTGGTGTTCGACTTTATTATCTTACTGGTGTTATTGCGTTGGTTAAAAACCAAACACAAACAAGTATTATGGCTGTACTGGTTATCGCCCATCGTTATTTATATCAATTATTTTCACGGACAATTAGATATCATACCAATCGGTATGTTAATTGTATCATTGTATTTTTTATTCAAACAAAAATGGGTCCTTTCTATTTTGGTATTGGCCATTGCTTGTGCTACCAAAACCAATATCATGGTGGTGGTGCCCTTCATTTTTATTTATGCCTATAAAAATAATTTAAACCTATTAAAATGTGCTGCACTGGCTTTAATGTTTCTTGGGTTCTTCTTAACCATCCAGCTGCCTTATCTATCGAACATCGATTACCAACAAATGGTGTTCGCTAACAAGGTACAAGTAAAAGTATACGATGCCCATTTACCTTTTGGCAGTTACTTGCTTTACTTTATTGTTTCGGCTTATTTTATTTTGGTATTTCGCGCCATTACGTTTATTAAAATCAACCGCAATTTATTGATGTTGTTTTTGGCGTTTAGTTTTGGCGTTTTGACTTTGTTCATTACCCCAATGCAAGGCTGGTACATGTGGTTAGTACCTTTCTTTGTTTACTTTGTTATTCAATTCAACGAAACCCAAAAGTATTTGTATTTTACATTGGTGGTATTTTACTTCATCTATTTTAGTACTGTACCCAACAGCGACTTTCCTTTGCCATTTGCCCTAAATGAACACCAAACAAATATCATCTTTACTTTATTGCAAACCAGTTTAGGAGTATTTCTTTTTGCTTTGTACCACCACGGTATACGCAATGTGATTTTGCAAAAATTAAATTACAAACCTTTCCTTGTAGGCGTTGGTGGCGACTCAGGTGCAGGCAAATCTACTTTCTCAGGCTTAATAGAAATGGTGATGGGTAGCAATGCCATGAGCATTGTGCGCGGCGATGACATGCACCGTTGGGAACGCGGTAACG
>CAJBKH010000257.1 GCA_903953615.1 uncultured Bacteroidota bacterium | reverse complement strand
GGACGCGAGCGGTCGTGGGTGATGTGGGATTCTCTTTGTGCGGAAAACTCAGGTAATTTTAATGCATGGTGGCAAGCGAATACTTTTACGCACAATTACGCCTATGTGCCTTGTGATTCTAATGGGAATGTAACTGTAGGTATTATCATTCAAAATGGAAGTGATACCAATGGTAGGGTTTGCAGAGACACTGCCTTTTATCGCCATCAACTAAGATTTGGATTGATTGATCCAAGATTCACCTCTACCTATGATCCAAAGGTTCAATATTGTAAAAATTCTACATTTGATTTTATGTTGAATGATTCAACACTCGATTCTATTGTCTACATCAATTGGAATTATGGTGATGGTGTAAATGAATCAAACTTGAGTTTGGGAAAACGAACGCACACATACAAGAAACGTGGGCGTTACTCAGTGGTTTTAACCTTGCGCCATGCCAATGGTTGTGTTGCAATTGACTCTATGGTTATCAGAATTGGCGCGCAAGCGTCCTTGTTGTTTGATAAACATAAAATATGTTTGAGCGACAGTGTTAAAGTCACCAATACCACAAATTATTGGAACGGACCTGCTCATTGGAAAAACCCTTTAAGGGACGCAAACAATAAAGAAACAACACGCTGGGATTTGGGTGATGGCAACGGTTTTTCAAAAACAAATTACCAAACCTATTTCAAGTATAATAAGATTGGCAACTATGCGATTAAAATGGAATACACCGACAGTGTTGGTTGTGTTGATACTTTTAACTATGCACTTCCTATTAGGGTGTTTGATGTGTTCTCGAATATTACTTTGCCAAGTAAGCAATTGGTTTGTGCCCAAGTGTTTCAATTCAAATCATCGGCTAGTGTTTATGATAGTTTAAATTCGTTTGGACATAAAGACGATAGCATTAAAACCCATGTGTGGTATTTTGACCAAGCTAGCAGTTCAAGTCTATTGAAAAATCCTTTTAAATTTTTCAGAGACGGTTGGCACGATGTTGAATTATTAGTGACCAATACTTTGGGTTGCAAGGACTCAAAGAAAGATACTTTTTTTATTAGCGGCCCAGTGGCTGACTTTGAAATGTTATCGGATACTATTGGATGCATGCCATTGACAGTAACCTTTAAAAACAAAAGTACAAATGCCAACAGCTATACTTGGCTGTATAAAAATCCAGCCAACAATATCAGCATCTCAAATTCGAATGCTAATGTTAATTTCACCTATACTGATTATGGTATTTATAGGCCTCAGTTAATAGCCCGTAAAACGTTTTTAAACAATGGTATTTCTGTAACCTGTGCAGATACATTTGTGGTAAATCCGCTTACAAAATATTCGCCTAAAATTGAAGTTTACGAATTGCCTAAACCCAATTTCACCCATTCAACCAATTGTGCCACTTATACCACTACGTTTACCAATACCTCGAAAATAACAACTGGAACGATTGTAAAATACAGTTGGAGTTTTGGCGATGGTAATTCAAGTACCTTAAAAAATCCGGTGCATCAGTTTGCTGATTCAGGCAAATATAACATCCGTCTTAAGGCATATAGTCAGTATGGCTGCGTTGATTCGATGGTTCGGACTATTTTTGTGTATCCATTACCGGAGGCTGATTTTACGTTTAATGAGGTTTGTCAAGGGAAAGCCACAAACTTCAAGGACCTAACAAAAGCATTTAACGATATTATTACCAACTATACTTGGAATTTTGGAAATGGGGTGAACAATTCATCAAAAAATCCCAACTATATCTATCCCAAAGATTCCGTTTTTTATACTGTAAAGTTAACGGTGCGAAACCGCTCGGGTTGTAGTGATGTTGTTTCTAAACAGGTAAGGGTTTGGGCCAAGCCAAAATCCAATTTTACAGCCGTTAATGTATGTCTTAAAAACACCATTAATTTCACAAATACAGGCAGTTCAAAACAAGCTGTGCAGAGCAATGCATGGACCATGGGCGATGGCACAAATCTTCAATCGAATGCCTTTTCAAAGACCTATGCCGACACGGGAAAATACATCGTTAAACTCAAGACCACCAGTGTGCAAGGCTGTGCAGATTCAGTTAGTAAACAGATTCAAATTTACGCCAACCCCAAGGCCAATTTTAATAGCAATAGTACAAGTCAATGTTTGAATCAAAACCGTTTTGTTTTAAGTAATTCGTCTGTTATGTATTCCGGCACGATAACAGCCTATGAATGGCGACTGTCAACTGGGTTTGTATCGAGTAGGGCCAATATTATTTATAGTTTTCCCTCGGTGGATACATATGCTATTAAACTTATTGCACGCTCAAATAATTTTTGTTATGATACCATTGTCAAGATAGTTTATGTAAGGCCGTCACCAAAATCAATAATCCAATTAAGTGCTTTTGAAAATTGTATCAATACAGCAGATTCAATTGCATTGAAGGATGTTTCAACAATTGATACAAGTATTCGGTCAAGAATTTGGACTTTGGATCTAGGGGTTACCAATACGCAGAAACAATTTAAATACAAATACAATACTGTTGGGTCGCGCAGCGTTTCATTGAGGGTTCAGAATTCGGTTAATTGTTGGGATACCAGTTATAAAACAATTGCCATTCACCCAAAACCACAGGCTATAATTTCTCAGCAAATTAAAGAACAATGCTTTAGAAATAATTTGTTCACCTATAAAGATTCGTCTAAAATTAGCAATCCTTATACAAGCAGTGTCACATGGTATTTTGGAGATGGCGATACCTCCATTTCAGCTGTTACCACCCACCGCTATTTAAGTTTTGATACGTTCAATGTAAAGTTGATTGCAGTTAGCGACAAGGCTTGTAAAGATACAGCCAATCAAATTTTGGTTGTGCATCCTATGCCTATTAGTGCGTTTAAAATTGATACTTTAAAACAGTGTTTGAAAGCCAATCAGTTTAACTTTACCAACCGCTCAAGTATTTCTCATGGTAGCATATCCTATGCATGGCAATTTGGAGATGCCAATGCAAGTACACTTAAAAATCCTGCGCATGCTTATCTAAATTTTGGTTCATACACCTGTAGCTTATTTGTACAATCTAATTTTGGTTGTAAAGACAGTTCTTATCAAAAAGTACAAGTGTTTAGCATGCCTGTTGCCAATTTTAAATGGGTGGATTCCACTGCTTGTTTTAGGTCCAATAAAATGATCGCCATTACGACCTCTACGATACCTCAAGGCACCTATACAACCTATTGGCGTTCGATGGTAAAGCAACTTATAGGCAAAGATACCTTTGCTGTTCAATGGCCAAAAGATTCGACTTATGCTGTTGTTTTGAAACTGGTTTCGAATGCAGGATGTACAGATTCAATTCGCAAAAATGCATACGTATGGCCAATGCCAGTGGCACTGTTTAAAATTGATTCTGCGAAACAATGTTTAAGATCCAACCTGTTTAAGTATCGCAATTATAGTGCTGCAAAAGATGGGCAGTTGCGTTACCAGGTCCCTTGGCAATGGCTACATTGCCAGCCAAAAAGATACGCAAATGAGCTATGCAAATCAAGGATCTTATACCGTGCAATTAATTGCAAGTTCGGTTAAGAATTGTAAGGACACACTCCAACAAATTGCCTTGGTGCATCCAATGCCGAAGGCTTTGTT
>CAJBKH010000256.1 GCA_903953615.1 uncultured Bacteroidota bacterium | reverse complement strand
TGTTACCGGTATTCAAGATTGATTGCAAATTAAATTTTTTAACAACGGAATAGCTATTTAAGATCGATGAATAAAGGCAGAACCTTTGTATTCTTGTTTTTCAGTCAGCATGTATTTTATTAAAAAAAAACACTTCGAGAAAAAAAGTGATTCGATAATTTGCCCAATTTTTAACTTATTTTTCTTTTTCTTGCGTTAAAACACACAACTTCGACTTATGTTTGTTTTCTAAATAGTAACTATCTTGGCAAATGCAGAGACCGATTTTAATATTTTCACTGTTTTTTTTTCTAAATGGCATTTTAGCTCAAAACAGCTGCATGGTCAATTTATGGTCGAATGGCAATTTTGAAAAGCCTAGCAATTCTTGTTTAAAAGTCAATCCGCTGAACAACGTAAACAATCCTGCCCCATTTAATGGGAATACAGTATTTAGATGGCGTGCCAACAAGGCTGTGCAACCTTTATACCTCGATGAAGTAAAAACCGACAAAACTTTGGGCACTCAATTTGGTCATTATTTGTACGTAGACCCACGCAACAAAACAGGCTGGGATTATGAGTTTTATCAAAGCATACAAGTAGAAAAGAACACCACCTATACCTTTTCTATGTGGTATTGTTCTATGAACAAACCAAACTTAACGCCAGCTCCAGTGCGTTTAAAAATAAACAATGATATACTGACGACATTAACCATTAGCAATACCCCATTTGTTTGGAAAGAGATCAAAGTAACATGGAATTCAGGCAACAGCACAACGGCTATTGCCAGATTCGAAACCTTTGCATCCACCATAATGGGTTATGATTTTGCCATCGATGACATATATTTCGGACAAGGCAAGCTTTTGACAGATGCGGGAAGAGACACTATAGTTTGCGAAGGCGAACAAGTTAAACTCGGTGGAAATGTTCCAGGAAACTTGGGCGTAACTTGCAATTCAGGCTATATTTATGAATGGCAGCCAGCCAATTTTATATCCGGGAATAACAAAACAGGCAATCCAGTTAGTTTGGCTTTAAACAATGCACGTCAATTTTATTTAAAAATTATCGACAATGACAGTAATATTTGTTTTGATACTGTTCAAGTTGATATAAAGTATAAAGAAAAAAAATACTTAGATATATTTAGAGATACCCAAATTTGTTTGCCAGTTGCGCACCAATTAACCCTGAATTCCAAATATCAAATTATTAAATGGGACGATGGCAGCAAAGTATCTGCACGCACAATTAAAGATATAGGATTATACTGGATAAACTTTCAATCCCAATGCATCGAATATACAGATACCATGCGCTTGAGTACCTTCCCTGATTTAGAGCAAGTAAAGGTAAATGACACCATTGTTTGTGCCAAAAATGGGGCTGTTTACAATATGAGCAAGTTCAACCCAAATGCCAAGTTTGCGTGGGGTGATACAGGGCAATTTAAGATTAGACTTTTTATAAAGCAAGGCATTTACAGCTTTAAATTCACAGGCCCATGCAAAAGCATTTCAGACACATTTGAAATTAAATTTTATGATGAAAGCTTTGATGTCTTACCAGATAAAATGAATATCTGCAACAATGCATCTAAGTCTATCAGTATTCCAAATACTTACCAATCAATTGTATGGAATGATGGAGACAGCAGTCATATTAAATGGTTTAAATCAAAGGGATTATATACAGTAAGAAACAATGCATGTTCATTAAAGACAGACAGCATGGTGCTAGATTATTTCAAAACAGCTGCAATATCTATTGGACAAGACGACAGTATCTGTTTTTTTGAACGCTATTTAATAAAAGGGCCATCTGCAAATAACTATTTATGGAGTACAGGCGAAACCACCCAAGACATCGTTGTTAAGTCTCCAGGTAAATACGCCTTAAGCATTAAAGACAGCAATGCGTGCGAGGTAAGCGACACCATACAATTGTTCCAAAAAAATGGTGATTTTATTTTTTGGATACCAAATGCCTTTACGCCAAATGACGATGGAATGAACGACCGTTTTCCCGAAAACAGCTTAAAGTTTGATGCCGAAATATTTATATATTCTCGATGGGGAGAATTGCTTTGGCAATCAATGAACAACGAAACATGGGATGGAAAATTAAGCAATGGAGAAACTTGTAGTGATAATTTATTGATGTACTATATCAAATATAGAGATTGTCAAAAAATCATTCGCATCAAAAAAGGAACGTTTCAACTTTTAAATTAAACCTCAAAGCAGCCATGCACGGTTCCAAAGTTGACTTAAGCCCTTTTTAAAAAATCAGCTTGCTTAATTTTGACCCTTTCTTATGCTTTTTCAGCAGCTGTTGTTAGAGGACTAAAAAGGCAAGATTGTGAACAGCGACAGCAACCAAAAATTTGTGGTCGATTTCGATAAGGCCTTTTCTTTTAAAGACCCAAAGAAGAAATATCCTAAGATTAAGAATGAAATATGGACCGTGATTCAAAATGAAAGTATGCGCATTGGCATGACCAAAGAAGAAGCAGAACTTTCGTGGGGGACACCAAAAGAAATCGTCATGTATGGATCAACAGAACAATGGGTTTATGAAACCTCTGGAACGCTTACTTTTAAAAATGGCATGGTAATTAAGATCGATGAATAAGCGACTTAAAATGTTCGTCTTCCTTATCTGATTCATTGACCGATTTACCTTCCTCATTTTTACCGCAAATACCACAGAATTCAACTTCGTTTTCGGCATTGCCACACCATTTGCAACCTATCGGATTTCTTAGCGGAAAAGAGGAGACAATGAAATAACCGAAGATGGGTGTCGCAGCAAAACAAATTAGTAAAGCCAACCAAAAATTGATTTTCTTTTTCTGGCTTTCTTGTCGGCACATGAGCACTGTTAATACCAAGAAAACAATAATTATTAAGCCTCCTATTATTTGTCCCATTTTATATAGAATTTAGTTAACAAACGTAGGTAATTTTTTAATTAACTAGTGTCTAATCGGTAGGCTTATTTTTCGTTTTACAAGAAACGATTGTAGATCTGGAGCACATAAAAAATCGAGCGGGGTATCTAATGGCAAATTGGATTTTATTATTTTTCCATCCCAAGCTTGAAAATTATTTTGTAGGATTGCTATTAAATGAAACGCGTTGTCGTAGTATGCAATACGCTCGAATAATCCACCTTCATTGGATTCTGAAAATTCGACTGCAAATGTTTTACCTTCATTATCAAAATAATGCGTCAAAGTATTGGGATTGAACAAATCAGGAATCATTTCAACTTCTGAAATTTTAAAGGTAGCTCCGCTTGAATCTTGAAGCAAATCATAATCATACAAAACACTATCATTATCTATTTGCCGTTTTAAAACATTAGTCCCATTCACACGGAAATAGCGAATACTTATTAAATTGAGCCCACTATCCCACAACTGTTTTTGGTATTGCAATCGTTCATATATATCTGGTTCTGGCAATAACCGAAAGGATGCTGTATTAAAAACATTCTTTGGAGGAGTTGAAGAACATGCCAAAATGAAAATCATGTATACAATTGCTAAATTATTCAATGATTATCACCTCCCCGTCCCTCAAGGCTTTGAACAAAATTTTATGATTGATACAATAGTCAACCGACTTGCCTATGTCTTCGGTTTCAGGATGATCGGAGTCGTAGTGAGGAAGAAAGGCATAATCAAAATAACCTAAGCCTTCCCATATGGGCGCTTGAATTTCTTTGAAAGGGTAATCATAAGGTTGATCGACTATGTGTAAGTAATGTAAATCTTTTGAGAGAATACAAATGCCTGCGCTGTAGCCAGCATACAAAAAATCAGGATTAGTGGATAGTTCATTTAAGATGGTATCAAAACCACTAAGGCGCATGGCTGCTCGTAGTACAAAGGTATTACCACCACTTACAAAGATGGAACCGAGTGACTTTAATTTATCTCTTAATTCTGCTTCTTTGTAAAAGTAATCTTTCAAATCAATCAGCTCGGCTTGAAAACCCAGGCGGTTTAAATGCTCGATTTCTTGGGTTTGATTTTTAATGCGTCTTTCGTGGTCGGTGGTGGTATAATCGCGGGCATTATTAATGAGGCCAATCTTATTGTTAGCAGGCATCATGGCTTTTAAAGATTTACCTAAATCATCACCAAACTTAAAAGAAGACAAATAAAATTTCATGGTTAAGTATTAGCGTTATACTAATGCGAAAATAAATAAAATGGAGTGGTCTTTTTACCAACAATCATTTAGGTATAAAATTAATTTTTAAGGTATAGTTCTTTAAAAAATACATATTTTAATTTAAATCACTGATTTTCAATATTTTGTTTTAATTGTTTCCATATTATATTCGCTTAGAAATCAGAATTTTGGCAAGGAACTTGCTGCATCATTATTAATCATTTATGAAATATCTCATCATTTTTACCTTTTTGCTCATTTGCAATGCTTGCTCAAAAGACCTTGGTGTCAATAAAAGCGATGCTTTTGCCATTACAAATTGTTCAAAAATCGATAAACCTAGCAATGGGTTTTCTAAAATAAAATTAACAGCAACCAATAATTCAGACTTGACATTGGGCTGCTGGGCTTATATTAAAATTAAAAAAGGAAATACAATTATTGAAACAGGAAGTGTGAATTTTTATTCACTTAACCCGGGCGAAAGTCAAATTGAAGAAGCTTGGTTTTCTAATTTTGATAAACACAATGAATACGACAATGCCGATGTGACTTTAAACTGGACCATTGATAGTACAGGCTATTCTCGTCACTATTCATTTTAAACCATAATTTTATTTACCAATGGTGCTACTCGAGTGCCAATGAGATGAATAGAATGCATGAGTTTTTCGTGAGAAAGGGCAGCATTGTCCATTTGAAAAGAGAATCTTGTGATACCACCTAAAGCCTCACTGTGTCTGAGTATTTTGGCTGCTATTTCTTCTGGACCACCCACTAACAAAGCACCTGTTAGACCATTTTGCGCATCGAAATGTTGTTTGGTTACAGGCGGCCAACCGCGTTCTTTGCCAATTCTGGTAAAGGTTTCGGCATAGCCTGGATAAAATTCTGCTACTGCTTGTTCGCTTGTATCTGCCACATAACCCAAGGAATGCAAGCCTACTTGCAATTTTTCTGGTGCATGTCCTGCTCTTCTGCCAGCCTCGCGGTAATGATCTACCAAAGGGCGGAAACGATGTGTTTCACCACCTATTACGGCCACCATTAAGGGCAATCCCAAAGTGCCTGCACGTGCAAATGATTCGGGTGTACCGCCCACACCTAACCATATTGGTAACTGTGTTTGCAGCGGGCGAGGGTATATGGCTTGATTAATCAAGGCAGGACGGAACTTGCCCGACCAAGTCACGGTTTCATTATCACGTATTTTTAAAAGTAAATTGAGCTTCTCTGCAAACAATTCACTGTAGTCATTCAGATTAAAACCGAACAAAGGAAAGGCTTCGGTAAAAGAGCCTCGACCTACCACTATTTCGGCACGACCATTGGATATTAAATCGAGGGTAGCGAAATTTTGAAACACCCTTACTGGATCGGCCGAGCTTAAAACAGTTACTGCACTTGTCAATTTAATGTGTTTGGTGCGGGCCGCTGCGGCTGCTAATATCATGGTAGGCGCAGAATCTAAAAACTCTTTTCTGTGGTGTTCGCCAATGCCAAAAACCGCTAGCCCCGATTGATCGGCCAATTCTATTCTTTCGAGCAATTGGGCCAAAGCCATGCTACTTTTCTTTGCCGTTTCTTGATCGTTGCCAACCGCAGCAGCAGCGAAACTATCTATGCCTATTTCCATTTT
>CAJBKH010000255.1 GCA_903953615.1 uncultured Bacteroidota bacterium | reverse complement strand
GCCTCAATGTAAAAACCATCGATGCATCGCAATTCATTTACCCGAATCCTGCTTCACAAGTGTTGTTTGTAAAGGGCATCGACCAACCTACATTTGCAATTTATGATTCACAAGGCGCTTTGGTTTTAAATGGCATCGTCGTGGATGGCCGCATCAATATAAGCACTTTGCCAAGCGGCATTTATTTAATTGAATTGTATGCAACGAACGGTGAATCTTTGATGATTACAAAATTTGTAAAAGAGTAGATTGGTATTCGCAATTCAAATCGTCACCTTGTAAAAGCCTAATTAATTTATTAGCTTTGTATATAATCCCCGCCTATGAAGTCCATTTTACTTGCTTTTGCCACTTCCATTTTTCTTTTAAATGCCAATTCGCAGGTTATTGCAGATGCGGGTCCCGATAGAAAAGGTTGTGTGAATGACACCTTCAAAGCAGTGGGCAAGGGCCTAAATCCTGGCGATACAGGCTCCTACTTATGGACTGATTTAAATGCAGGCGTTTTATCCAATCAACAAATGCTGATTAAATTGTTTCCTCCACATCAATATCACATAGAATTAAAAGTTACCCGATTGCACAATGGTATAACTTATATTGATAGAGATAGTTTTTATTTGACCGTCAATGGACTTCCACAAATTAAATTATTTACACCAGACACCATTTGCTCTAGCGCACCCGCAGTTACCATGCAAAGCAATTATGCTCAAAACGACCCCAATGGTAAATGGATCGGAAAATATATTACAGGTTCCTCTTTCGACCCAAGTTTAAGCCCAAAAACACAAGCATTTGAAGTTGTAAAAATCGTTTATAAATACACCAATCCGCTGACACTTTGTACCGATAGCGCTATCACTAAAAAGACCCTTCAATCTCAACCTTCTATAGCCATTCTCAACAACAATCCATACCAACTATGTGAAGATCAAATCTTTCATTTAAATGCCAATGTAAGCAATGCATTGAATGTTGTATGGACCACTTCTGGAGATGGTATTTTTGGCAATGCTACTAAGGCCACCACCACCTATGTCTGTGGGAATCAAGACACAGCAAATGGTAATTGTACCGTTACCGTTAAAACCAATCAATTTGGCCAATGTCCTTCGTCAAACTCAACTATTACCTTGGTATTCGAAGCTTATCCACTTTTTAGCATGCCAATTCATTATGTGTCTTGCGAACCGGCAGTCATTAATTTTGACACCTATGTTTTTAAACCATCAGGCGCTTCTAACCTTAGATATTCTTGGTATTTTGGCAATGGCGATTCACTCATCCACAGCACCAATGGCTCGCCACAGTCAATACAATACCCAATAGCTAAACAAGGTTGGTACGATGTAAAAATAAAAGTTCATAACCAATGGGGAACAGGCGCTGGCGAGGAATGTACTATAACAAAAGACTCGCTAGATTATGTCCGTGTTTTACCGCAACCCGCAGCCGCGTTCACTAGCGACCCTGCCTATTCTGCGACTGCCGATGCACCGACCTTTAATTTCACCAATCAATCGTCCATTCGGTGGGGTAAGATTTACAATTTCTATAATTTTGACGCCTTAAATAATTCGGATGACACCAGTTCGCTTGACAACCCTTCGCATACCTATAGTTCTGATACCGCTAATTACCAAGTAAGCTTGATATCCTATTTCAAGTACCCAAAGAATGCCGACCTTATTTTAACAGAAGATTTTCTATGTTGGGATACCATAAGTGCGACTAGAAAAATTGTAGCCGCTGAAGAAGAATTAAAAATATTTACCATTGATAAAAATAAGCGAATAAATATTAGCATTCCTTTTAATGGCGACCTTGCCATTATGGATGCCAATGGCGATGCCATTGAATTAAGAAAAACAAAGGCCGGCAAGCGAGAGCAATTGGATATTGAAGATTGGAACGCGGGCTGCTATATCATTGTTTTAGACAATGGCAGCAAAAGAAAATATGCGAAGTTTATGAAGTATTGATGTATCCAACAAATTGGTCATCAAAGTGTAAAATAAACTAGGTACTACTTATTACAGCATCTATTCTATTAACTTTGAGAAAAAATCTTTAGGATGAAACGCTTTATTCATTTCCTTTTGTTTCTATTGTTTAGCTGTCCTGCTCTGCTGATGGCTCAAAACGGAAAAGAATATTTCGTAACTGTTGATGCTTCAACTGGTCATTTTAACAAAGTGAATCTTATACCAGGTGTCCATTGGATAAGGATAGGCCCTAGTTATGTTACTTATGATAAACAGAATCAAATCTATTTCTTTAATGGCGATGATTCAATTGGACAATGGCATTTATATGGCATCAACGCAAAAAATGGAACAATAAAATACAATCCATTATTTCCCGTATTATCAGATCCAAATGACAACATTATGGAATTGCAATATGACAATGTCACTAAAAAATTATATGGACTACATTGGGACAATTCAATTCAAACTGAATTTTTAGTATCCATCAATCCTAGCACTGGGGCATTCACCATCATCGATAGTATTCCCAATGTCAAATTAATCAATACTGTCAGCTATACCGTGTTTGATGAAAAGAACCACCTTTTTATTTTCAGGGGTTCCGATTGGTCTTCCAATTGGAAATTATATGCTGTAGATGTACTAACTGGAAAAGTAATTAGCAGTCCCCCATTTACAAACTTCAGCAATCCAAAAGACAATGTTTGTGAATTAAAATTTAACAACACCACACAACAACTAGTGGGTTTGCATTGGGACGATGCCCAACAAACAGAATATCTTGTAACCATCGATTCTGGCACTGCAAAAGTCAATCGCATTGATAGCATTCCAGGTGTCAAATGGATATATTTGATGCCGAATTATACCGTTTTAGATGAAAATAAAAATCAATTTATCTTTAAAGGTGGCACAGCCAAATTAGATTTTTACCTCTACACTATTGATATTGCTACTGGAAAAATAGTCAACAAAGTTGACTTTCCAAAAGTATGTGGCCCCGATGACAATGTGATTGAATTGCACCACGACCAAGCTTCAAATCAATTGTATGGCTTGCATTGGGAACAAATAATACCAAAGCTTAGAGACACTTTGGTTTGTCCCAATACCTCTCTTTACATGAATGTACCGAACAACGCCAAATGGTCGAATGGCGATTCGGGCAGAGTACTTAGACCTTTGAGGACAGGTTATTATTCTTATCAATGTAGATTGCAATGCGATTCAAGTATAAAAAAAGATTCACTTTTTATAAAAATTAAATACAAATCTACAGGCTTGCCTAAGGATACATTGATGTGCAATAGCAAATCCTTATTTCTAGTGGCAAAAACAGGATTTCAAAATTATTTATGGTCCTCTAAATATGGTCCGAATAAAAAGAAAATAGATACTGCTGGAACTTATATCTTACAAGTAAGAGATTATGATAGGTGCACCTATAGCGATACAGTTATTGTTAAAATCCAAACTGCAACCTCGCCAAAATTAGGACCGAATCTACACTTCTGCAACCCAAAAGGCATTCAATTAAAAGAACTTTCAGGCTACAAATTCAAATCCTATTTATGGAATCAATCGGATACCAATAAAACAATAGCCATAAAATCGAATGGGTATGTACAACTCGACACAAAAGACAGTAATGATTGTATTGGTTCCGACACCATCTATATAGCTGTAACTGCAGGTGTAAAGCCTGAACTCGGACCAGATTTACAATTATGTTATCAAAGCTACGCAACAATAAAAAACTTAACATCCTATAAATATCTGGAATATTTCTGGAATGATGGGGATAAGCATGCAGATAAAACCACCAGCATTGCCGCAACCTATATTTTAGAAGTTTTAGACAGTAATCAATGTAAGAACAAAGACACAATCAACATCAGTCAGATAAATTCAATAATTAAACCACCCAATTTAGGTTATAATAAATTTATATGCAAAGGAGATAGTTTTAAGTTAGGTTCAACAAACACTTATACAAAATACCTTTGGAATGGAATAGACACCAGCAGATTCATCAACACAACGAAGGCTGGCATGTATTATCTTGAAGCATGGAACAGCAATGGTTGCAAAACAGAAGATAGTTTTAGGTTAATGTACTACCCTACCGTTAAACCAAACCTAGGTGCAGATAAATTATTTTGTATAGGCACTTATGTGGCACTATACTTAACCAATGGAACTGGCTCTACTAAAAGTTTTATGTGGTCGACTGGTGAAAAAAAAGAACTAATTAATGTAGCGAATGAAGGCACTTATATTCTCACAACAAACGATTACAACAATTGTAATTTATCGGATACAATAAAAACAAAATTTTTACCTGTTAATAAGCCCAATTTAGGAAAGGACAGTGCTTTGTGTAGAGATTCTTCCATTACAGTAAGAGATTACTCTGGCTATAAATTTTTAGATTATAATTGGAGTGGCGGAAAATACACAAAAACTATCAACGCTTATCCAGGTAGTACTGTTATACTAAGCGCTCGCGACAAAAACAATTGTTATGCATCTGACACAGTATACTACCCTGTTCAGAAATTTCCTGCCTTAAACTTTCCTAACGATACCGACCTTTGTGAAGGTGCTGAATTCATACTTAGAATAAGACCCAATGGCTCACAAATATTATGGGGTGATGGCACCACAGATTCCATACGAACCTTTAAAACGAGCAGTAAAAATATATTAAAAATTAGCACCAAACGCTGTGTACATTATACCTATGTAAATGTCAATGTATACACTTATCCCAAGCTTAAAATAAGTTACCCAACACTTTGCGACAATCCTATTTATACACTCGATGCAGGCGAAGCGCAATCGTATTATTGGAACACAGGCGAACTTACTAGGCACATCACCGGAAGTGGCAGTCAATTGTACTGGGTTGACGCAGCCAATGGCCCATGCGTAAGTTCAGATACCATTAAAATAAATTATGTAGAAAGACTCCCACTATTTGTACCTAATGCATTTTCGCCCAACAACGATGGCATCAATGAAGTGTTTGAACCTGTTTCAAATTTTGAATTAAACAAATTAAGAATTTATAACAGATGGGGTGAATTGGTATTTGAATCTAACAACTCGCCAATCAAATGGGACGGCACCTATAAAGGTCAACTATGCCCAGCTGGTGTTTATGTAGCATACATTGTTTATCAAGATTGCAGCTTGAAAACCATCAATACTGTTGATTATTTTGAATTACTAAGATAATTATTCATCGAATTTACACAATCCTCCCATCCTCCATTTCAATAATGCGATGCGTGCGGGCAGCAAATTCATTGTCGTGGGTTACAATTAATAAAGATTGATGGTACACCTCGGCCAATTCTTTGAACACATCGAATACGATTTCACTGTTCTTCTTATCTAAGTTCCCTGTTGGTTCATCGCCCATGATAATAATGGGATCATTGATTAAGGCACGCGCTATGGCCACCCTTTGTTTCTGCCCACCCGACAATTGATTGGGTTTCTTCAAAGCTTCATTTTCTATTCCTAAAATTTTTAATTTTTGATAGGCCCTCTCCTCAACTTCTTTGTCTTTGTATTTCCCCGATTTTAGTCCCGGTAACATCACATTTCGCAAAACAGAAAACTCATTTAACAAATAGTGAAACTGAAATACAAAACCAATTTTCTCATTTCTCACCTTGGCCAATTCGCCTTCTTTCTTGCCTCGCATGGTAATACCATCAATAATCAAATCGCCTTCATAATCGGTATCCATGGTTGAGAGTATATATAACAAAGTAGATTTACCACAACCCGACTTACCAGTGATGGAAACAAAGTCGCCACGGTTAATCGAGAAATTAATATCCTTTAATACAGGGATGGTAATGGGATCGTGAAACGACTTACAAATACCTTTGGCTTCTAATATTTTTTGCTCCATACTATTTGCCTCTAATAATAATGACAGGATCGATTTTACTCGCCTTGCGTGATGGGAAATAACCTGCGAGATAGGTTGTAACAATTGAAAAAATGCCACCGATGATATAGAACTTCGGATTGTAATCGATGGGATAAGTTTTAATGGTAGGCAATGAAGCGGTATTGAAAGGCACTTGATCGATAAGGGCCGATAAACCAAAACCAAATAGCAAACCTAATAATCCACCAAAAATGCCAATGCTTAAGGCAATGGTAATGAAAATTTTATTGACATCTGATCCCGAAAAACCTGTTGCTTTTAGAATGGCAATGGAATCCATTTTTTCATAAATCATCATGTTCAAAATATTGTAAATACCAAAGCCAGCCACAATCAACAGAGTAATGCCAACTGCATAAGAAATTAAAGTACGTATTGAACTTCCTGTTTCGAATTGCGAATTGGCCGTTTGAATATCTTCTGCTTCGACATCGAATAATTGACGGTATTCAATGGCCATACTAGGAGCTAAATTAATGTCCTTTAACCTTACTTGTAAATCGGTGATATAATTAGTCGACTCGCCCAATAATTTTTGCGTAGTGCCAATAGAAGCATAACTCTGCACCTTGTCCAACTCTTGAATTCCCGATTGAAAATAGCCTACCACTTTTAAGGGAACGCGTTCGCCCTTAATGGTTGTTACCTGAATTACATCACCAATATTGGCCAACATTTTTTCGGCAGCTCCCTTTCCTAAAATTATACTGTTCGGTATGTTTTTTAAATTGATGTATTGGCCGCTCGTTACGTAATCGCTAAATTTAAATAAACGATTTTCTTCGTCTACATCAATACCATTAATGACACCTGTTAAATCGATGGCGCCAACATTGTAAAACACCTGTGCAATGATTTTTGGTGCAACACCTACCACTCTATCATCTTTTTTTAATGCATTCAAAATGGCACCATTGTTATGGATTTCTAGTCGTTCATTTTTGGGTTTAATAGAACTAATAAAGTTGTAGTGATTTTTATAAACTTTGGCTTGCGAAATGGGTTGATTGGCACTGGGCTCAATTTCGTTATACATGCGAATATGAGGCGTGCGATTCAAAATTAAATTATCGAGCATGCTATTCAACCCCGCCATAAAACCTAGCAAAGTAATAAACATGGTAATACTAAAGGTAACCCCAATAGCTGCCACCAATGTTTGTTTCCAGCGCGCTAATAGAAGCGATTTGGAGACACTTGCCAATAGGTTTAATTTCATGTTGAATTATTGAATTGGTTTTACAATTTCATCTTCGGCCTTTAAGCCCGAAACAATTTCTATTTTTTGATAATCTTTAAGACCTGTTTTTACAAGCACTTTATCGCCATTGGCTTTCATTACAAACGAATCATTGATGAGATAATTGCGGGGTAATAACATCACATTGTCCTTAGTTTGCAAAACAATGTTGGCTTCGAATGTAATGTTTGGATATAAGACTTCAGGCTGTTGAACAAATTCAGCCTCTATGGTGAAGGTTTTGCTGCGTTCGTTCATGATAGGATTAATCTTTGTTACCAAAGCTTCGAAGGTTTTGCCTTTATAAGAATCTAAAATTACAATAACTTTAAGACCCTTTTTAATTTTCAAAATATCAAATTCATCGACTTGCATTTCTAAATAAAATTGTTTGGCATCGCCTATTACCGCAAGCACTGTTTGTGCATTCACCAACTCCCCTTTATTTTTTGGCAATTGGTAGACCATGCCATCAATTTCGCTTCTTAGGGTAAAGTCGCTAGCCAGCTTGCTGCTGATCATTAAATTTTTCTTGGATTGGGCAGAATTCAAATTGAGTTGTCTTTTCAAATCATCGTAACGCACCTTGGCCGAAAGGTAAGCTGTTTTAGAATTTTGGAAGGCCAATTCGCGTTGTTCCAATTCTACCTTCGAACCAATTTGTTGTTCCCACAGTGCTGTTTGTCGAACCCATAACATGGAGTCGTTGCGCATTTTGCTGCGCGCCAAATCAATGGTGGCTTTTGCCTCGTTCAACTTGCCTTGGTTAGCACCTATATCGGCAAAACTAGCCGCCAATTCTGCATTTTCTTTGTTTAAACGTTGCGCTTCATTGGCGATGGTTAACAAGGGCATGCCTTTTAAAATGGTATCGCCTTCGTGTACTAATATTTCATTAACAATGCCATTAACCGTGGCAAACGCTTGGTATTGGTTTTTACTTTTAATAATGCCCGAGGCGTAAACCGATTCGGATATTGAAGCCATGCTAGGCTTAATTTTTTCGACCTTAGCTTTACAAGCGAATAAGACAATGCACAAGGCAACAATCGCTATTTTATTCATAGTGTAGCAAAGATATTACTAGTTTTAGTGTTTTGAATCTTTTAAATACAAAACATGATGAATATCGCATTTAGCATGCCGCTATCTCATATTAACAGCCAATTCAAATTGGAGCTTTTCTAATCTATTTTAGGTAAAAAATAATTCTATCAATTCCTTTTATACCTTATTTTTAAATTTTTCATTTAATTTGCAGCCATGAATAGCAGTGAAGAAAATGTTGAGTGCCTTATTATAGGAAGTGGGCCTGCGGGATTTACAGCAGCGATATATGCAGCTAGAGCCGATATGAAACCAGTGATGTATGAAGGCATGCAACCTGG
>CAJBKH010000254.1 GCA_903953615.1 uncultured Bacteroidota bacterium | reverse complement strand
TAGTTTGCATGTTCCCCTCACGAGCGAAACAAAATGGATGGTAGATGCCAATTTTTTAAACCAATGCAAAGCAGGTTTTACCCTCATAAATACATCCCGAGGAAAGGTTGTAAAGCAATCGGATGTCCTAGTTACGCTTCAAAATGGCCATATGCAGGGGTTTGCTTCGGATGTTTTAGAAAATGAAAATTTTGAGACTTACACGCCAAACGAAAAGTCGGCATTCGAAATATTAGCATCTTTAAGTCAGGTAGTTTTAACACCCCATGTTGCTGGGTGGACCCACGAAAGTTATTTTAAAATTGGCGAAGTTATCGCTCGAAAATTATTAGAATTTACGACTAATTTAAAAAAATATTAGATGAATGTTGAAATATCAAAAAAAATAGGTGAAATTGCTGCACTTTTTAAAAATACAAAATATAAAGAAATATATACTGGTATGATGAAGAAATATACTTACAAAATTGTTTTATTAACGTTACTCACCCTGGGTTCGGTGACCAATTTGTTGGCACAAAACAACACTGGTACCATCAGGGGTACTGTTAAAGATGAAACGGGCAAACCCGTTGGCGATGCCATGGTATTGCTTTACAAAGATGGCAGCGAACAAGACAGAAAGAAATCCGACCCTAACGGAACTTACTCGTTTTCAAACGTTGATCCAGGCACCTACAACTTAAAGGTTAGTCGTACTGGCTACAAAGATTTTACGAGTGAAGATGTTGAGGTTGCGCCTAACAATAACAGTATCGTGCCCTTAAACATCGAAACAAAAAATGTTGTGATTGGTACTGGTACTGTAAAAAACCAAGAGCAAAAAAAGAAATTGACAGATGATAAAACATCTACCCAAATTAAACAAGCCACTTTAATAAAAACTGGTCAAAGGGGCTTTACCGCCTTGGCTGGTTTATCATCTGGTGTAACCCAAACTGGTTCAGGTTTAAGTGGTAGAGGTTCTAGAACAGATGCAACAGCTATCTTTATTGATGGCGTGCGTGTATTCAATAGCAGCTTAACCCAAGGTATGAGCGGTAGTGTAGATATTTTACAAGCAGGTATTCCTGCTCAGTATGGTGACTTTACCGGTCTTGGTGTATCGATTACAACCAAAGGTGGTGTATCTGCGAGAACAAGCAAAAGTTTAGAAGTAGTAAGTTCAAGTATGTTTAATCCATACCATAGTAACCTAATTGAAGGTTTTATTGCTACCCCTATTTTATTTAAAGCCAACCCTAAATATACTGCTACTAGTGAAAATGAGCCAAGAAAAATAGCCATTGCGGCTTTAAACTTTGGTGCCAATTTCTCTTACCAAAAAGATGCACCTTCTTACATCGGCTACTACCAAATTAAAGACGAGGCTTTGGCCGAGTTAGAAAAAAATCCTTTGGCAGTGAATAAAGACGGGGGTTTTGTTAACGCTGCGAATTTCTTAGGCGCCAATGATTTTAACAATGTTAAAGTACGTGAAAATGCGAGAAGCTTTAGCACCAATATGCAAGCCAAATTAGATTTCAGATTGTCTGAACTTTCTACTTTGAGTTTCTTTACCAACTTTACTTATGGAAATTCAACTGCTCCAGGTGGAACCAATGGTGCCATGATGACTTACAAAACAAACCCGTTGAGTACTTCAACAAGTATGTTAAGTTATTTGAGATTTACCCAAAGATTTAAAGATCCAGATTCTACTAAAAGAGCTAACGGTACAACTTTAAACAATGCTTACTTTACTGTACGTTTCGATTACCAGTCAAGTTGGTCAAAATCCCAAGACGCTAATTTCGGTGATAATATTTTTGAATATGGTTTTATCGGTAAATTCAAACATTATCCTACAGCGGCTTATGCCTTTAATTTTGCGGCTAATCCAAGTTCTCCGGCTAAAATGTTCGTTGATCAAAATGGTGATACTGTTTATTTGAAAAATTTCTATGAGCAAGCTGGTTTCCGAGATACTAGCATTAAATTCATTGCTTCAGATATCAATAGAGTAAGAGCCAACTATACACAAAATGTATTTGATAAGACAGAAGAGCAAGGCGGTAGAATTACCAATGATAACCAAATCTTGTTTAACCAAGGTTTATTGAATGGTTACAACCCGAACAGTATTTATTCATTGTTCAACGTGCCAGGTATTCAGCAAGCAGGTTATAGCAAATCACAAAGCGAACGTTACACATTATATGCATTAGGTGAGGCCGAATTAAAAGGTCCAGCAAAAGCAGATAAAAAATCAAGTTCACATGCTTTGCAATTTGGTTTAACTTATGAGCAAACTGTTAACCGTGGTTATGGCTTAGGTGCTAATAACCTATGGCGCTTAATGTACCAATTGGCGAACAGTCATATCTCTGAACTTGATAAATCAAACCCAATTTTAGTATACGATGCCAATGGTACTTTCCAAGATACTGTTAAATACAACCGTCTAGTAAATACCGATAAGCAATCAAACTTCGATAGAGAATTTAGAAATAAATTAATTAACGAAGGTGCAACCGATGTTTATGGTAAACCAATTACCGCTACTACCTTTATAGATGTCAACTCATACAACCCTGGTGATTTTAAATTGAACATGTTCAGTGCCGATGAGTTGTTAAACAATGGTAGTTCGTTTGTTAACTATTATGGATACGACCATTTAGGTAACAAATTAAGAGGTCGTCCGAGTATCAATGATTTCTTACAAGATAAAAACAAAAGAAGCATTGGTGCTTTCATGCCAATCTATACTGCCGCTTGGTTCCAAGATAAATTCTTTTTAGATGAATTGGAATTCCGTGTAGGTTTAAGATTGGAAAGATACGATGCGAATCAATTGGTATTAAAAGATCCATATTCATTGTACCCAATCAGAACAGCTGGTGAGGTATCAAGCATAGATGGTAATCCAATTGCACACCCTTCAAACATTGGTAGCGATTATGCAGTCTATGTGAACGATGTTAAAAACCCTACCAAAATTTTAGGTTACAGAAGCGAGAACACTTGGTACGATGCAACAGGTAAACAATTGTCAACACCAGATTTGATTGCTAACCAAACTTCTAATGGTAAAATTGCACCTTACTTGGTGAATCCTAACCAAACAGAAATTACTGAAAATTCATTTAAAGATTACAAACCAAAAGTAAACGTATTACCACGTGTATTCTTCAAATTCCCATTAAACGATAAGAGTTTATTCTATGCGAGTTATGACGTATTGGCGCAAAGACCAAATGCTGGTGCTAACTTCTTAACCATCGATGACTACTATTATATGTTGCAAAAAAACAGTGGTACTTTGGCTAACCCAGCGCTTACCTCTCGTATCACTACCGATTATCAAATTGGTTTCAAACAACAAGTGTCTAAATCAACCTTGTTATCATTGATCTCTTACTATAGAGAAACCAAAAATGATATCTCTGTTTACCAATACAACCAAGCGTATCCTATTACTTATATCAGTTATAACAACATCGATTTTAGTACAGTAAAAGGATTTATCTTAGAATTAGATTATAAATCTAAAAAGAACATCTCTTTGAATGGTAACTATACCTTACAAATTGCAGATGGTACTGGTTCAAACATCAACTCACAAAGAGCTTTGATAGCAAGTAACCAACCTAACTTAAGAAGTTTGTTCCCATTAGGTGATTTAGATATCCGTCACCAATTAAAAGGTATCTTCAACTGGGAATTCACAGACGATAACAAAGCGAAGAAAACCGTTTATTATGGTCCTATCATTGGTAAAACTAAAATCTTGAAAAATACCAACTTCAATATTACTTACTCTGCTACTTCAGGTTTGCCTTACACCGCAACATCATCTCCAGTGCAATTGGGTTCTGCTGATAGAGCAACCATTAAAGGTACACCATTTGGTTCACGTTTACCATGGCAGTTCAATACCAACTTGAATATCTCTAAAGATATTATGTTGAATTGGAAAGATAAAAACAGCGGTAAATCAAAAGGCGCCTACTTACAAGTGTATTACTTGGTGACTAACTTACTAAACACCAAAAATGTTTATGGTGTTTACCAATACACTGGTACCGCTTCTGATGATGGTTTCTTGAACTCTGCTAAAGGTCAACAATATGTTAAAACTACCTTAAGCTCTGAAGCCTACAATTACTACTACAGAACTGCGGTGAACAGCCCAGGTAACTACCAAGCGCCGCGTTTCATGAGAATTGGCGCTAAATTATATTTCTAAGTCATTCACCTATTTTTAAAAGAACAATCAAATTTATAACGATATGAAAAGTGTTTATCAAAAACTAACTTTAATTCTAGCACTAAGCTTCGCAGCAGTTACTGCGAATGCTGCTGAAATTAAAAATTTTAGTAAAGGAGGTAATTCCAAGCAAGATGCCCTATACAGCAATGGAGTTGCACAATTCGCCAATACTTGTAAAGCGGCTTCTCAAAGTGCCGACTTAGATATAAACAACGTGCGCACCAGAATCTTAAATGGTGGTGACATGTGGTGGGATTTAAACAATCCAAGATATGAAATTCCTAAAGTAAATGATGCTAACAGCGTGCGCAGACACTCTTTGTTTGCTGGTGCACTTTGGATAGGGGGTTTGGGTTCTGATGGTAACTTAAGAATTGCGGCCATGACCTACCGTCAAACTGGTAACGATTTCTGGCCAGGTACTTTAGATACTACCAATGTTAGTACCGATCCAACCCGTTGCGAAGCTTGGGATAAAATGTACAAAGTAACCAGAGCTGAATTACTTAAACAACAAGAGACTGGTGATGTATCACCTAGTATTTTGAATTGGCCTGCGGCAGGTAATCCAAATACCCCTTATGGTTCAAATCAAAACAACAATTCATTAGCGAGTTTCATTGATCCAAATAATCCTAGCAACAACACTTTATATGATCCTTTGAATGGCTGTTATCCAGTATTGGACAACACAAGAGAGTTTGCAAAAAATACACCGAAAGATCAACCAGATCAAATGATTTGGTTTGCCTACAACGATAGAGGTAATGTGCACTCTGAAACAGGGGGTATTCCAATTGGTTTAGAATTGCAAACAACTGCGTTCGCTTTCCAAACCAACGATGAGGTTAACAACATGACGTTCTACACCACTAAAATTATCAATAGAGGTTTCGAAACATTGAGTCAAACCTACTTTGGACAATGGGTAGATGCCGATTTAGGTAACTATGCGGATGATTATGTTGGTTGCGATGTGGGCAGAAGCTTAGGCTATTGTTACAATGGTGATGATAACGACGAAGGTGTTTTAGGTTATGGAACAAATCCACCAAGTATTGGGGTCGATTTCTTCGAAGGTCCAACAGATACCAATGGTATACAATTGGGAATGGGCGCATTTATTTATTACAATAATAACTCTGATCCAGTGAATGGTAATCCAAATACCCCTTATGGTTCAAATCAAAACAACAATTCATTAGCGAGTTTCATTGATCCAAATAATCCTAGCAACAACACTTTATATGATCCT
>CAJBKH010000253.1 GCA_903953615.1 uncultured Bacteroidota bacterium | reverse complement strand
GGTACAAAAGGTTGCAATTTTATTCTCTTTAAGCCACTGCATGGTTTCTTTGTTATTTGAAATTGCAATTGGAACGGTAAAAACGGTTCCTAAACTTGCTCTAATAACATTAGGATTATATAAATCTGTGGCCATTTCACAGCATATCACAGCATCTATCTTTGCAGCATCAGCAGAGCGTAAAATTGCACCTAAATTACCTGGTTTCTCAACTCCTTCAATTATTAAAACCAAGGGGTTTTCAGGCAACACAAGTTCATTTAAAAGATTATGTTTAGTTTTTACAATGGCAATCAAGCCGCCAGTAGTTTCGCGGTATGAAATTTTTGAAAACAATTCCTTAGTTAGAGCGATTAATTCTATGTCAGGATATTGCTTTACAATTTTATTGATGAATGAAGCATTGGCTATATCCTTTAATAAAAACAAGGTCTCTATTGGCAAATTTGAAGATGCAGCCATTTCAATTTCCTTTTCACCTTCAATCGCTGTTATACCAAGACTTTTCCTTGTTTTAGATTTTTCTAAACTCTGCAACAATTTGAATTTTGGGTTAGCGCTACTCGATATGTCTAGAATAGGTTTAATTGATTTTTAAAAATGTTTTGATTGATTCGCTGAAGATTTTATTTTTATCAATGGCCGAAATATTCATGTTTTCTTCAATGAATTTGCCATGTTCAAGGTCTCCAAGAGGAAAAGGATAATCTGTACCGTAGCATATTTTATCTGCTCCAAATAGGTCTAATAAGTAATCGAAAGACTTGGCATCATGGGTTATTCCATCAACCCAAAATTTACCAATATAATCTTTTGGATTTCTTACATCATTTAGATTCACCAAATCGGGGCGAACAGCCCAACCATGGGCAATTCTGCCTAAAGTAAAAGGAAACGAGCCACCAGCATGGGCAAACATTACGCGTAATTTTGGGTATCTATCAAATACACCACCGAATATCATGCTACAGATAGCTCTGCTTGTTTCTGCTGGCATGCCTACCAACCATGGCAACCAAAATTTTTGGGTATACTCCTCTCCCATCATTTCCCATGGATGCACAAATATGGCCATATCTAAGCTTTCGGCAGCTTCATAAAATGGCATTAAGGATTCGTCATCCAAATTCATCTTATTGATATTAGAGCCTATTTGAACACCTGGCACACCAAGTGTTTTCAATCGTTCCAATTCCTTAATTGACAATTGAACATCTTGCATTGGCAGGGTTCCTAAAGCAATAAATTTATCGGGAAAATCACTTTGAACCTTTGCTATATGTTCATTGAGAAATGTAGCCCACCATGCCGTATCTTTAGGCTTAGCCCAATAATTAAAAAGAACTGGCACTGTGCAAAGCACCATTTTATCTACATTATGTGCAGCCATATCCCATAAAATAGCTTCGGGATTAAAACAATTCTGCTCAACGGTTCGGAAAAACTTGCCATCATCCCTCATCATATTTGCAGTATTGGTTTTTTCGTTTTGATCGAGATAAATAAAGCCACCATAACCAAACTTGTATTTTAAATCGGGCCAGGTTGCTGGCATAATATGAGCATGACAATCAATTTTCATGTTCTGCAAAAGTAATGAAAATTATATGGTTGAAATGGAAGTCTTAGTTTTAAACCATTGGGGATACTGCATTTCCTTGGTCCTAAATAAAATCGTTATCTTTGCAATTGTGATTAACTATAACATCCACAGCCTTTCTAACGGATTGACACTTATTCATCACCTAGATTCAAGTACGAATTTATGTGTTACAAATTTGCTTTACAATGTAGGTGCAAGGGATGAAAATGAAAACAAAACTGGATTTGCCCATTTATTTGAACACTTGATGTTTGGCGGTTCCGTTAATATTCCTTCGTTTGATACCCCCTTACAGCTTGCTAGTGGTGAAAACAATGCTTTTACGAATAATGATATCACCAATTATTACATAACATTACCTTCTGAAAATATTGAAACTGCGTTGTGGCTTGAAAGTGATAGAATGTTGCGACTCGACTTTTCCGAAAAATCATTAAGCACCCAAAAGGGGGTAGTTATTGAGGAGTTTAAACAACGTTATTTAAATCAGCCTTATGGCGATGCCTGGTTACATCTTAGACCACTTGCCTACACAAAACATCCATACAGGTGGGCAACAATTGGTAAAGAAATTAGCCATGTAGAAAATGCTGAATTATCTGATGTAATCCGTTTTTTTGAAACATATTACAACCCATCAAATGCTATCTTGTGTTTAGCTGGTAATATTTCGTTTGAAAAGGCAATTGAATTAACTGAAAAATGGTTTGGCGATATCCCTGCAGGTCAAAAAAATTCTAATCTATATCCTGCAGAACCTAGACAAATGGAGCGCAGAGAAGAGACAATAGAAGCCGATGTTCCACAAAAATCAATCTATATAGCCTTTCACATGGTAAACAGGGTTCATCCATTGTATTATGCTTTTGATTTATTAAGTGATATTCTGTCCCGATCAGAGTCATCAAGATTTACCAAAATCCTAGTTAAAGAAAGGGGCCTATTTAATAATGTTGAAGCATACGTTACAGGCGATATCAATGCAGGCTTATTTGTGGTTGAAGGAAAATTAACAAAAGATACAAGTTTTGAAGCTGCGGAATTAGAAATACTTAAAATTTTAGAGCAAATGGTTGAAGAAGGTTTGGTTGATAGTGAGCTAGAGAAAGTAAAAAACAAAGCCCTTACAAGCAACTTATTTGGGAAAACATCGGTCTTAAACAAAGCGATGTCCCTTTGTTATGGCTACAATATTGGTCATGTAAACCTAATAAATGATGAATCATCAATTATAAAAGCAATTACTACCTCAGATATCGAAACAATTTGCAAGGATTATTTGCTTAATGGTAATCATAGTGTTCTTAAATACCAACCCAAAATATGATGAATAGAGCTGTTGCCCCTCATATTTCTGCTATTTCAGAAATAAAAACACACTTTCCTGAGAGTGAAACTAACTTGTTTAAGATTCATAGCGAGGAAGGTGTATTTAAGCTTGATATTATTTATCCAGATGCGGGCCAAGTGAATGGTACAAATAAATTTGCTATTGCAATGGCGATAAATTTATTGCTTGGTGGCGATTCTAATAAAAAAGCAGATGAAATCGCTGAAAGTATAGATGCGCTTGGTGGTTTTGTTTTTAAATCTTCTGACTTTTACAATGCTAGTATTACCATTTATGGCTTAAATGAATACATTAATAAAACCGTACAAATTGTTAAAAATGCGATTGATATAGCAAATTATCCTCAATCTGAAATTGATATTTACAAACGCAATCGCTTAAGCGAACTTGAGATTAACCAACAAAAAACATCTTATCTAGCTGGTAAAGGTATCAACAAATTACTATTAGGTGCCGAACATGATATTAGTTTTGAAACTACTGAAGCTATTATTCATTCGACCAAAAGAGAAGATCTCATTGCTTTTAAAAACAAGCATTTAAATTCACCTTATTTTATCTTTACGGGGGCAGCAGTTACGCCTATTGAAGAAATTCTTAAGGAGAATAATTTCAAAATATCTACACATCGCTATCAACCACATATTGATATGCCGATAAATAGCAGCGGGGAGAAAACACTCTTTATTAGCAAAAGTGCCACACAGAACTCTATACGTTATGGTGCAATATGGCCAAAAAGAGGTCATCCAGATTATTTTAAACTTTCTTTACTTAACTTGATTTTGGGTGGTTACTTTGGTTCGCGTTTAATGAAAAATATAAGAGAAGATAAGGGTTTAACTTATGGAATTCATAGCTCTTTGACCCCCTATAATGACTTTAGTTTATTTAAAATTTCCTGTGAATATAATTCCAAGTTTACCAAGGAGTTACAATTTGAATTAGATCTAGAAATCAAGCGTTTAAAAACCGAATTAATTGATCATTCTGAACTAATTACGGCCAAAAATTACTTATTAGGGGCCATGTTAAGAAGCTTTGATGGCGCCTTCCCCGTTTCAGAAAAATTTAAACAATTCCAGGATTCAAACCTTCAAAAAGATTACTATCAAAGCTATTTTCATGCAATAAATGAAACAAGTAGTGAAGACATAAAAGAGGTTGCAAACAATTATTTAAAAGAAAATACGTTAACGTATTGCATTGCTGGTGTTTAGGAGAATACAATATATTGCATCATTCGTTATATTAATTGCTTTTTTGCAGTTGAAAGGATTTGCTGTAGAAGGTGGCATTAAGATGCGCAGGGCTTGTTTGAATAAAAGTGATTCCACTGTAACGCTGTTATGGTTTAAGCCCACCGACAATTGTAACACCTTTACATCCTTTAGTATATATGGCCGAGAGGATGCTATGAGTGTTTTTAAATACCTTGGCGGTTCAACTAATTTTAGTTTAAATTCTATTCAAACTAAAATTAGCAATCAAAAAAACTGGGAGTTCTACTTGGTTTATTCAAAAGCATGCAATGGAATGGATAGTATCTATAGTGATACCTTAATAATTGATGACCAACAGCCCGTTAATAGTAGCATTGATTCAGTTAGTGTTGAATTAGTTTCTCAAAAAACCATCATAGGTTGGTCGAAGAGTGCAAGCAATGATGTGGCAGGATACATAATCTACAATTATACGGGGAACACATTTGTAAGCTTCGATAATACCAAAGGAACACAATCAAAAGATACAGATCCAAACAGAGATCCAAGTAAAAAACACTATGATTATAGCATTGCAGCCTATGATAGTTGCGGAAATCTGTCTTTGATAAGTGCTACACATGCAACAATGGTACTTTCAAATAAGTATGATGAATGTTCTAGAAGTATTGAATTGGCCTGGGAAGCTTACACTGGTTGGGGGGCGAACAACATTGAAAGCTACACTGTTTATATGAATTTGAACAACACTGGCTATGTTCCTATTGTTACAATTAATGGCAATGTAAGTAGAAAATTCACTTATAACTTCACCAATTTTGGAGATACTTATTGTTTTTATGTTAGGGCTAAAAAAACAGGTCAGAATATAACATCTAGCTCTAATATCAGCTGTCTGGGTACTTATTCAATTATTGAACCAAGTAATTCGTACATAGCAAAAGTTTCAGTTGATTTGGAAGTTGTGGAGATGACATTTGTTACACAAATTGGAACATCTTTAACAAAAATTAATATATACAAGGCAGATGACAACAATCCATTTGGCCTTTGGCAAACCATTAACTTCACAGGTGGAACAATTACTTTAATTGATAATCAAGTAAAAGTGCATAACAAAAACTATTCTTACTACTTTACAACAGAAGGAAATTGCGCCAATCTAATTTTTGACAGTTCACAAATATGCAAAACCATATTACTAAAGCTTAATATGCTGGCACCTGGCAACCAAGACCTAGGTTGGAATAATTACAGTTTATTTAAGAAAAAAACAGAAAAACAAGAATTAATCTTAACTAATACACCAATCGCCAACAAAAGTTCCCCGTGGAACATATTAAATACCTTTAACCCAATTATTGTAATGGCCAATGATCAAAGTGTGTTTAGTACAAGTATGCAACAACTTTGTTATTGCGTTCGGGCTATTGAGAACCCAATTAATCAGTTTTACAGGCGACAAGACACAAGTTATAGCAATATTGAATGCGCTACTGCTGACCCGATCGTCTTTTTCCCTAATGCAATCCAAATAAATGGATTCAACACTACATTTTTTCCGGAGGGTGTATTTTTAGATTACACTAAAAGCTCATTTCAAGTATTTAATAGATGGGGTCAACTACTATACGAAACATATGATATTAGAAAAGGATGGGATGGCAAACTGTTAAATGGAGAATATGTAGAGGAAGACATTTACGCTTACAGTGCCATCATCATAGGCATTAATGGAAAACAACTATACTTCGATGGAACAGTCACGGTACTCAAATAACATTCTAATTTATGGCAACAAAAGCTTGCTGAAAGGTGCTATCTCGCCAATAAAACTACTTCTGAATAAAATAGCAAAAGATCATAAATTGACAATATCTGAAATCGAGGTCAATTTAGTTCACGACAACCAACTTCTCGAAATCAATCAATCCGCTCTTAACCATGATTACTACACAGATATAATAACTTTTGATTATACAGAGGGCAAGATAATAAGAGGGGATATTTATATCAGCATCGATAGAATAAAAGAGAACGCTAAAACCTATAAAAATTCTGCATTTGACGAATTGCTTCGGGTTATGTGCCATGGCGTTTTGCATCTATGCGGATACAAAGACAAGACCAAGCCTGACAAAACACTAATGACCAAAATGGAAAACAAATACCTAGAAATTTATAAAAAAGTTCCCCGTGGAACATTAAAAGATGTACTTAGATAAATATGATATAATAGTAGTTGGGGCCGGTCATGCGGGTTGCGAGGCTGCGCATGCTGCAGCAACAATGGGTTCCCATGTTCTAGTAGTTACTATGAACATGGAAACCATAGCCAAGATGAGCTGTAATCCAGCAATGGGAGGCGTTGCAAAAGGCCAGATAATAAGAGAAATTGACGCTTTGGGTGGCATGTCTGGCATAGTTACTGACCTAACCATGCTGCAGT
>CAJBKH010000252.1 GCA_903953615.1 uncultured Bacteroidota bacterium | reverse complement strand
TATAAGAAACTGTTGCAAAAATCCATGTACTCTTCTTTGCTCTTATCATCTACCACTTGCACATAGGCTTTATCGGCAGCTACTTTTTTAAAGCTGCTTTCATTTACTAAAACAATGTTACCTGCAGGACCGAATTTGGCCATTGGATTCGATTTGTCAGGTGTTTGCAAACCACCAAATGGATCAGCAGCGCAATAACAGGCTGGTCGCACTTTAGCGGCATTGTAAAAACGGTTCACATCTTTGATATTGAAAGATTGTAAATCGCAAGCATCGCCATTGGGTGCTTGTTTAGCACCTAGGTTAATAACCTTTTCGTCGGTTAATTTCCAAGTAATGTTTTTGGTTTTATCTTCAACACCAAGGTAGGCAGAATAGCCAGCTTCGTTGTTTACTTTTGGAATATTGACAGTAATCGGCTTAATGGCTTTTACTGGTTTGCTTTTGTACATGGCTGTTACTTTAACAATGCCATTGCTCAACAGTTGATTGCCATCGGCATCTTTAAATGTTAAGTTGTATTTTTTCACATCGGCTGCATTGCTAATGTATTCTAATTTAAAAATTAATTCGTCGTTGTTAAACCCTTCGAATGTATTGGCAGGTATCATGGCGGTAACACAACCAGCGCGAATAATGGTATCGCGATCGGCACGGGCCATCATAATGACAATGTCCACTCTGCGCATTTGCTCTAAGTCGGTTTCTTTGCCTGATACTTTTTCACCTAAGCTGGCAGTGGCTACGCGACTTTTATACATCATTAAGTTCTTACTTAAAATATAACCAGCCACGGTATCGGTACGGCTGTTAGACAATTCTAAGTTGGCTTCGGCACCACCTGTAGTATCGGCATACCCATTAATTTGAATGCGTTTGATATTGGTTTTGCTTTTTAAAATATTGACAACAGAATCTAGCACCAAATAATCTTTGGTTTTAATTTTAGATTGGTTGACATCGAAATACACACTGTATTTTACAGACGTTTGTGCTTTTGCTGTGAACAATAACAAAGCAAAAAATAAAGTGAAAGATAATTTCAAGAACGTTGATGGATTTAAACCTGTCATATTAAAATTGGGATGACAAGTGTTTTTTTCTTTTAGCATAATGTTAGATAACTACTGTTTAATCGGTTTTATTGTGAGTGGTGCAAAAGTAGGTTTTTATCATTTCAAAAAAATAAATTAACCAAAAAATAATGCTGAATTATCAACAAAATCGCCACTCTTGAGTATTTACACTCAGAAGATTCGAACAAAAGTCAATGAAATGTTGTGCTTAGTTTTTTATTCTAAAAAACCATTTGACAAAAAGTGTCATGAGCAAAAACAAGGCAGCGATGATAGATCCCAATGGCCCAACCAAATTGCCATGTTGCACATAAAAAGTTTGTATTTCGTTGGGTGCTATGCTGCATTTAAATGCGGTGCGTTCGCGGTATGGCGTGGCATTGCTTATCTCACCCATGGCATTTATTTTTGCAGAGATACCCGTGTTCGCACTGCGCACCATGTCCTTTCTGGTTTCGATGCAACGTA
>CAJBKH010000251.1 GCA_903953615.1 uncultured Bacteroidota bacterium | reverse complement strand
TGTAAAACCTCAATTTAAGTTTAATTATTCACTACAAGCGAATACAAAATACCTGGTTGATTTTAACATTACAGATACCAACATGAATTTAAGCAATTTCAATTGGCTTTGGTATTATGGCAATGGTGATACCGTTTCACAAAAATATCCTAAGGGTATTTATTACAAAGACAGTGGCACCTATAAGGTATTTCTGACGATAGATAATGGAATCTGCAAGGTTATTGACTCCATTACCTTTCGATTGAATAAAGTTATGAGTGGTATCCATACCATCAGACAATTGGTAAATCTTTATCCCAATCCAACCAGCGGAGAATTGACAATTCAAACGCCAGTAACAGGTGTGTTGAATTTATTCAACTTAGAAGGAAAATTATTGATAAGCGAAAAGGTTGCAGCGAATCAAATCAACACCCTAAACCTGGTGAATTTGAGCGAAGGCATCTATTTTATAGCCATTGAAAATGAAGGCTATCAATATTGGGCAAAAGTAGTAAAGACTAAATAAGCTTACATTTTACTTTTCAGTTTCATTAAGAAACCTACTTCGCCTTGGGTTAAATGGCGCCATTTACCTCTTGGCAAGTCTTTCTTAGTAAAAATACCAAAGCTTACTCTATCAAGCTTTTCCACTTCAAATCCAAGGTGCTCGAACATTCTTCTTACAATGCGGTTTCTACCACTGTGTATCTCAATGCCAATATGTCTTTTGTCTTCTGATTCGACAAAAGCCACACCATCGGCATGGGCTTCGCCATCTTCAAGTTCAATGCCACTTACCAATTTATCTAAATCGGCACTGGTGGCTTTTTTGTCCAATTCAACTTGGTATATTTTTTTTATTTCAAAGCTAGGGTGTGTAAGCGCTTGGGTTACTTCGCCATCATTGGTTAACAATAAAACACCAGTCGTATTTCTATCTAAACGCCCAACTGGGAAAATACGCTGCTCAATCTTATCGGCTACCAAATCCATTACTGTTTTTCTGCCTTTATCATCTTCTGTAGTGGTTAGAAAATCTTTTGGCTTATTCATTAAGATATATACGAATGGTTCTGGCAATATTTTTTTGCCTTCATAACAAACGGTATCTGTTAATTTAACGCGGTAACCCATTTCGGTAATTACTTTGCCATTAACTGTTACAGTGCCTTTTGAAATTAATTCATCGGCTTCTCTGCGGCTGCAAACACCTGAATTGGCGACATATTTATTTAATCTGATATCCTCTTTTGCATGGGTATCACCGGTTAATTCTTTTTTTCTTTCACTAAAGGTTTTCTTAGGCGCATCGGCATATGATTTTTTAACTTTTATTTCTGGATCGTAGCTTGGGCGAAATGGTTTTTTAGTACCATCTTTTTTATCAAATGGACTGCCAGTTTCTCTTTTTTCATAAGGTCTAGCAGGTCGGTCGTTAAAATCATTACTGTCTCTTTTCTCATAGGATCTTACAGGCCTATCGAAGCCAGCACCATCCCTTTTTTCATAAGGTTTTTTGGGTCTATCATTAAAGCCAGCGCTGTCGCGTTTTTCGTATGGACGTTTGCCACCATCGCCAAAGCCAGCGCCATCCCTTTTCTCATAAGGGCGTTTTGCGCGGTCGTTAAATCCAGCATTGTCTCTTTTTTCATAAGGTTTTTTGGATCCATCACCAAAGCCAGCGCCATCTCTTTTCTCATAAGGGCGTTTTGCACGGTCGTTAAATCCAGCATTGTCTCTTTTTTCGTAAGGTCTTTTAGAAGCATCTCCAAAGCTAGCATTGTCTCTTTTCTCGTATGGTCGCTTTGGTTTATCACCAAAGTTACTGCTTGTTTTTCTTTCGTATGGATTTTTTGGACGGTCGTTATAACCAGCGCCATCTCTTTTCTCATACGGTCTTTTTGGTTTGTCACCAAAGCTACCAGCATCTTTTCTCTCATATGTTTTCTTTGGGCGATCGCCAAAGTCAGCATTATCTCTTTTTTCGTAAGGTCTTTTGGGTTTATCTCCGAAACCACCTGTGTCTTTTCTTTCGTAAGGTCTTTTTGGTCCAGAACCTGCGCCATCTCTATTGTATGACTTACTTGGAGGTGGAGCTAAAAAGCGAGGAGGTGCCAGCTCATCCTTATCATTTGGATTGTATCGCTCAGAAGGGGTTTCGCTATTAGAATCATAACGCTTCTTGCGGTCTGTATCCGGTTTCGAATAATTTTTTTTGAACGGTTTATCGTTCTTATTATCTCTATTATATGGCATAACTACTGCAAAGGTACGGAAAAACCACTTGTCTTCCTCCTAATTAGAGACATACCACCATTGCGTATTACAACTCTATGAAAAGGTAAACAGACTTCATGCGCTTAAAATAGTCAATCGTTAATTGTATTCTAAAGTCGCTTTTTACAGCAAGATCGCTTATAAAAGATTTACTAGAGGGTGTTCCAACTGTACTGTTTTTAGCATAAATAATTAAATTTTTAGCAGATGCTATGGCCTTTATTGGCTGTATTTCTGAACTAAAACAGACGGACATACTGCTACTTTCTAATTTTAGACAGGTAACAATAAGTGTATTTTCAATTTTTTCTGCTGGGATATGTTCAATACCATTATCATTGAATAAATCAGTCAGTTTTTTCTCGCCTAATGCAATGTTACCGAGATTTTTATCTGTTTTTAATTGAATAATTTGGGATAAAAAATCATAACTATTACCACAAGTATTGAAGAAATAACCATTTTTTACCCATTCAGTTATAAAATCTTCATCTGCCAAAACCATTGATTCTTTAAAAATATCACTCTCAAAATTTAGCAAAGGATATTGGTTCGGAAGCGGTTGTACTAAACCCTTTCGAATCTGTTTTATTGTTTGTTCTTTTGGAGTAATATCAAACACAATGATTTGTAGAATAAAAACTACATTTGCAAAGTAATAGTAAAATAATTAGAAAACATCGTTAAATATTGTCAGCTTCTACCAATGCCATATTGCATGCTTTAAATAGTATCAAGCAACTACTTGATAAGTCTCATCAAAAAAAGGGGCGTAGGTTATTGGTATTAACAAGCCTTGTTTCGATTGCTGATGTAATCGGCTTAGCCGCTGTAGTGCCAATTTTAATGTTAGCTATTGACGGTGATTTTTTGGAAAAAAGCAGCAAAGTGCGTTATGTTTTCAAGCATTCTGGTTTGCCAAGCGAGGCTAGTTTTTTGATTATTTTAATTTTAAGTGTAGTTGTATTTTTTGCCATTAAAAACATATTGGCAGTTAGTATTCAGAACAACATCCAAAAATTATGTACTGAATTGGTTCAAAAGTTCACTGAAAAAACGTTTTACCATTCAGTGAATCAAAATTACCTCAAAATAGTTGCAAGCGGTACTTCAGAATTGCTTCAAAAAATACATTTTAATTCGTTTTATTATGCAACGGGTATTCTATTGCCTTTTATTGGTATTATTGGGGAAAGTGTGATTGTTATTTTTGTTATTTTATTCATTATGTGGTTTAATCCTTTGGTGTTTTTACTAATTGCATTAATTACAGGACCAGCATTTTATTTCATTAATAAGACAGTTAAAAACAAGGTATATGCGCTCGGTCAAAAAGCAAAGGACCAAAGAGAGAAGACCATCGAGAGTTTGAATATTGGAATTAATGGTTTGGCAGACATTAAAATAAACCATACTTCAGGGTATTTTATTAAGGATTTTTTAGGCAAACAAAGGCCACTTTTAGAGTATGATTTTAAGTCGATGCAATATCAGCTAATACCTTCTCGTGCCAATGAATTTGTTGTTTTAATAGGCGTTATTATATTGGTAGTATATGGTTACTTTTTTTCACATAATCCAGGTGGGTTAAGATTGCTGGGTGCTATTTTTGTATTATCCGTTTTTAGATTGATACCAGCTTTAAATCGACTGCTTGTCGCTTTAATGAAGATTAAGCATTACCAATACACGATAGATTTTTTAAAAAACAACGATACTGTTTCACCTCAACATTTAGAACACCCTATAGTAGTTCATCAAAAGATTGAGTTGTATAATATTGGTTTCAAATATGCAGACAGTTCAATAAGGTTATTAAATAACATTGATTTAGCGATTAATAAAGGCGATATAATTGGTATAACGGGCACTAGCGGAAGCGGTAAAAGCACGTTATTAAAAATTGTAGCTGGTTTAATAAAACCTAATGAGGGCGAGATAAGAATAGATGGAAAACCCTTGCAATCTGAACAAATAAGCAGCTGGCAAAATCAGTTAGGCTTTGTGCACCAATCGCCATTTATTTTTAATAAATCCTTGATCGAAAATATTACTTTTTCTGAATTTGTAGATGAAGATAAATTGGAAAGGGCAATTGAGAATTCTGGTATTTGCGAATTTATAAATACACTGCCCAGTGGTAAATTTACAATTTTGGGTGAACAAGGCGTAAAGATTAGTGAAGGACAGAAGCAAAGAATAGCCATAGCGAGGGCTTTGTATAAAAATGCAAAGGTGCTATTGTTTGATGAAGCAACCAGTGCTTTAGATGCAGAAGCTGAGCATATCATCATAGAAAGTTTAAAGAAATTAAAGGATCAACAAGTTACCATTTTAATTATTGCACATCAAAACAGAATACTGCATCTTTGCGATCAAATATTTAAAATTAAGGAAGGAATATTGACAAAAAATGACTGATATAAAAAAAATAAAATTTGCGGTTATAGGTACAGGACATATTGGCAAACGCCATATCGAAATGATTTCAAGACATGGGGAATCTGAGTTAGTGGCGCTATGTGATATAAAGCCACAAGACACTTTATCAATTGAGAACTATAAGGTACCCTTTTTTAATACTTTGGGCGAGTTAATGCAATCAGGTATTGAATTTGATGTATTGAGTATTGCCACCCCCAATGGTTTACATGCCGAACATGCATTAATAGGCCTTGAACATAAAAAGCATATTGTCATTGAAAAACCAATGGCACTCAGTAAAGCCGATTGCGAAAAAATTATTTTTAAAGCCTTACAAGTTTCAAGACAGGTATTTTGTGTGATGCAAAATCGCTATTCTCCGCCCTCTGAGTGGATTAAAAAAATAGTTGAAGATGGTATTTTAGGATCTATTTACATGGTTCAAATAAACTGTTATTGGAACAGAGATAGCCGTTACTATAAATCGGATGGTTGGAAGGGAAAATTAGCTTTAGATGGCGGTACTTTATTTACCCAATTTTCACACTTTATCGATATTATGTATTGGTTATTTGGTGATATTTCAGATATACAAGCCAAGTTCAATGATTTTAGCCATGCTACCTTAACAGATTTTGAAGATAGTGGAATGGTTAATTTTAATTTTGTAAATGGCGGAATGGGATCTTTAAACTATTCGACTTCCGTATGGGACAAAAATTTAGAAAGCAGTTTAACAATTGTTGCTGAAAAAGGCAGTGTTAAAATTGGCGGGCAATACATGAACGAAGTGGAGTATTGCCATATAGAAAACTATGAAATGCCAGTATTGGCAGAGGCTAATCCTGCCAATGACTATGGTCCTTATAAAGGGTCTGCTGCCAATCACAATTATGTTTATGAAAATGTAATTGACACATTAAAAAACAGAACAACCATTACAACCAATGCGCTTGAAGGCTTAAAAGTTGTTGAGATCATTGAACGCATTTATTCACTCAATTCATTCATTAAAAGCTAGTATGCATAAACTATCAATTATAATTCCTGCCTATAACGAGGCTAATACCATTCATTTAATTTTAAACAAGGTTAAGGAAGTAGAGTTGATTGGTGGTATGACAAAAGAAATTCTCATTATCAATGATTGTTCAAAAGACAATACAGAAGCAGCAATTTTTAGCTACATAAAAGAGCATCCTGAATTAAATATTCAATACAGAAAGCACGAAGTAAACAAAGGCAAAGGAGCAGCATTGCATACTGGTATTAAAGAAGCAACAGGCGATTACGTCATCGTACAAGATGCCGATTTGGAATACGATCCAAATGAATACAACATTTTGCTTAAACCCATATTAGATGGTTTTGCAGATGTGGTTTATGGTACCCGATTTATGGGTGGAAAACCACATAGAATTTTATTTTTTTGGCACTCAATTGGCAATAAATTCTTAACGCAGTTAAGCAACTCACTTACCAATCTTAATTTAACGGACATGGAAACATGTTATAAATTATTTAAACGGGAAATCATCCAATCCATTCATTTTAAAGAAAACCGATTTGGGTTCGAGCCCGAAGTTACTGCAAAAATTGCAAGAATAAAGGGTGTTAGAATTTATGAAGTTGGTATTTCTTATTATGGTAGAACCTACTTAGAAGGTAAAAAAATTGGTTGGAAAGATGGTTTTCGTGCCATTTACTGTATTATTAAATACAATATCTTTAGTCGCTCTTAGATTTTTATTTGCAATCTATATTCCTTATCACACCAAGGGTTATAGGCTATATTTTTTTCTAAACACAGTGTTCATAATATTTATTAGCAGTCAATAAAAAATCGAGTAGGTTTGCTACTCAATATTATTGATGATTCAAACATTAATTACTTCTAAGACGAGGGTAAAGTTACTGTTAAAATTTTTTTTAAACAGTGACACCAAATCGTATTTAAGAAATCTTGAATCAGAATTTGGTGAATCAACCAATGCCATCCGTTTAGAGCTTAATAAATTTGAAAAGGCGGGCATGTTGCAAAGTGAATTGGAGGGCAATAAAAAGCTATACAAAGCCAATACAAGTCACCCTTTGTTTAAGGACATTAATAATATAGTGTTCAAATATGTTGGTCTCGATTGGATTGTAGAGCATATCGTTTCGAAGCTTGGAAATTTAGAAAGCGTCTTTCTATCTGGAACATTTGCAAAGGGGCTAGATAGTAAGCAAATTGATTTGGTTATTATAGGAAAAGTTGATGAAGATTATTTAAAAGAATTATGCGAAAAGATTGGAAAGAAAATCAATCGCAAAATAGACTATACAATTGTTGAAAAATTGAGTATCAAAGACGGTATTTACTTACTACTTTGGTCGAGAGAAAATAAGAAGAAATAATCTGGCATTTAGTTTTCACAACTAAGCGGTTGGATTTTTTAAAATACGCCTGATACCAATGGTTAAGGTAAATTGTTAGCCCACTTTCTTGGATCACAAATGTGACCGAGGAGGCAGCGCTTTAAATAAAATGAAGGATCAAAATGTTTGGAATGTTGTTTACACGTCTTCTCGTCAAGAGAAAAAAGTAGCGCAACGCCTTTCTGATATGGGGGTCGAAAATTATTTACCAATTGTAAAAGTCATTAGTCAGTGGAGCGATAGAAAAAAGTTGATTGAAAAACCGCTTTTTAATGGGTATGTTTTTGTTAAATATGTTAAAAATCCAGATGATATATTAAGAGTTACTGGTGTTGCTGGCTATTTAAAATACAACCGCACCAATGCCATTGTTCATCAACATGAAATAGATACCATCAAGTCACTGATCAATTATGGCTACGATATGACAGCCATTGATCATTCTTCAACCCTCGAAATAGGAGAAAAAGTGATGATTACGGATGGTACTTTAAAGGGACAGATTGGTGAATTAGTAACAAAGAATGATACCAAGTGGTTTCTAATTTTCTTCGAGCATTTTGGAAATGGTGTACAGGTTAAAATACCATCTAAATTATTAAAATCAATTAAGTGAAAGATACATTCGATTACGAAATAGGCGCAAAAAAAAGTCTGCTGAGTTTCAATTTCAAGGAACTTTGGCGATACCGCGATTTGATCTCCCTATTGGTGAAAAGAGATTATGTGGCGGTTTATAAACAAACGGTTTTAGGACCTGTATGGTTTTTTATTCAACCATTAATTACCTCGCTCATTTTTACTTTAATTTTTGGCAATATTGCTAACTTAGCACCTGAAGGCAAACCACCCTTTTTGTTCTTTTTATGCGGCCAAACTTTTTGGAATTATTTTGCATCTTGTTTAACAGCCACCTCTAACACATTTGTTGCCAATGCAAGTGTTTTTGGAAAAGTGTATTTTCCGCGTTTAGCTGTACCCATTTCAGTTGTGATTTCTAATTTACTTAAATTTTCCCTTCAATTCATAATGCTTGTGATTGTTTGGATGTATTATTATTTCGATGGTACCTATAATATTCAAGTTAATCTTTCATTGTTCTTAATACCAATTTACTTAGTATTAATGGCGCTTATGGGGTTGGGAGCAGGCCTTGTTATCTCTTCACTTACCACTCGCTACAGAGACTTTACATTTCTTGTAGGTTTTGGTGTACAATTATTGATGTGGGCAACACCAGTAGTCTATCATTTAGATACTTTAAAAACCAAAAGTCTTTTAGGCTATCAGTTTGTTAAGTTTAATCCGATGACTTCTATTATGGAGGCTTCAAAATTTGGTTTTGATTGTGGTGGAAGTTTTGATCCTGCTTTACTCACCTATAGTGCTGTATTTGCAGGAGTACTGATGTTGTTTGGCATAGTGATATTTAACCGGGTTGAAAAAACATTTATGGATACAGTATAATGAACAAAGATGTTGTAATTAAAGTTGAGAATTTAGGAAAGCAATACCGCTTAGGCGAGATTGGTTCGGGCACCTTTGCAGGCGAATTGGCGCGCTTTATAAAAAATATTAGAGGCAAGCAAACGGATGATTTAATAACCGATAATGATAGAACCCTACAAGCCAAAAAAGGCGATATTGTATGGGCTGCAAAGGATATTAATTTTGAAGTAAAACGCGGTGAAGTTTTAGGTATCATTGGAAAAAATGGAGCAGGAAAATCCACCTTGTTAAAAATGCTTTCACGTGTTACAGCGCCAAGTGTAGGAAGTATTAAAGTGAAAGGTAGAATTGCAAGTCTATTAGAAGTTGGTACTGGTTTTCATCCCGATTTAACGGGGCGTGAAAATATTTTTTTGAATGGCGCTATTTTAGGTATGACAAAAAATGAAATCCGTTCTAAGTTCGACGAAATAGTTGATTTTAGTGGTGTTGCAAGGTACATTGACACGCCTGTAAAACGGTACTCATCTGGTATGTATGTGCGTTTGGCTTTTGCTGTTGCTGCACATTTAGAACCTGAAATATTAATTGTAGATGAAGTCTTAGCAGTAGGTGATGTAGAATTCCAGAGAAAATGTTTGGGTAAAATGAAAGACGTTAGTGGCGAAGGTCGCACGGTCATTTTTGTGAGTCATAACATGGGTGCTGTAAAGTCGCTTTGCCAATCGGGTATTGTGATGAAGAATGGCACCATGGATTTTGCAGGGAATATCAATGATTGTGTATCGCGCTATCTTAAAATTAATACCACCGAAAATGAAGGTGATGTTGTAGTTGAGAAAAAGGGGACTGGCACAGGCGAGGCCCTTATTAAACGCATTCAGTTAATTAATGAAGAAGGCAATACAGCAGAATCAGTATTGTATAAATCGCCCATTAAAATGAGGGTTTATATTGACTCAAGTGTAAGTATACCAAAAGCATCGCTCGATGTCAAAATAAGTGATAAAGATGGCAGTATATTGTTTCATGCGTTAAATATATACCATAACCAAGCTTTGCCTTTACAAGAAGGCGAAAATATTTTTGAAACAGAAATTGATAATCAATTATTGCCCGGTGGATTCTTAGCAAGTATTGGTGTGCATAATGCAGCTACCTATTATACCATGGATTACCAAGAAAATATTATCGCTTTTGAGGTAATAAAAGCAGCAAAAAATGCAGCCGATAGCTATCCTTACGAATGGGTGGTAGCGCCTGCCATGGCTAAGAGTGATTGGAAAAAAATAAAGTAAATTGAAAATTGCCTGTTTATATAACATGAATAATATCATGGCCCAAACCTGCCGTTATTTGGCCGATGAGGGACATGATGTGACTTTATACTTAATTAATGAATATGCACATTTTCATCCAACAGCAGATTCTTATCAACCTTTAAATTTCAAGTTAAAGGAGTATCCATTAGAGAAAACAGAAATCGTAACCATGAGCCGAGCCGCATTAAAAAATGAATTCGGACCATACGATTACTTAATGGGAATAGAATATGCGCCAGCGATTGCCATGCGCATTGGAAAACCACTGAATGTATTTTACTCGGCAGCTACAGATTTATCGCATTATCCTTTTTCGCAATACCGGTATGCAACTGGCGCAACATGGAAAACTGAAGAAAAATATTTGGCTGATTTGCAGTTTTACGGCATCAAATACGCCCATAATATTTCTATGAACATGGCACCATTGCCCATAGAGAATGCCTTAATAAAGATTGGTTTTAAAGGCCATCGATTTGCAGCTTTGCCCTATTTGTATATGAAATTGTGGGAGAACAAAGCAGTATTAAAGGAATCAACTTTAAAAGCAGCGTTCGATGAGGTTAGAAGTCGCTATGATATCTTAATTTTTCATCATATACGCCATGAGTGGGGCGATGATACGGATGAGGTACATCAGAAGGGCAATCATAAATTGATACATGCTTTAAACCACCTAAAAGCGAATGCTGCCAACAAACGAGTGGGCTTGATTACTTTTGAATACGGCAATTCTGTAGGCAAAACAAAAGAATTAATTAAGGAACTTAATTTAGAGGAGAATGTGGTTTGGTTTCCGGTCAATAAAAGGCGCGACTATATGTATGGCATTTCGATTGTCGATGTATGTGTTGGTCAATTGCACCATAACATGATTACGTATACCTCTTTTGCAGAATACGTAGCTTTAAAAAAGCCTGTTATCCAATGGTACAAAGGCAGTGAAGAGGAAATGAAGAAGCTTCCATTTTTTGCGGTGAGCTCTCAAGATGAATTAAATGAGAAGCTGTTATACCTAAGTACCCATTTGGATGAAAATACAGTTTTGGCTAAGGCAGCAGAATTTTTTAGATGGTTGGAGGCAGAAAATGTAGAAAAGCCATTGAATGCTATTAGAAAGGATTTAAAGTTAAAAGTGAATCA
>CAJBKH010000250.1 GCA_903953615.1 uncultured Bacteroidota bacterium | reverse complement strand
ATGAAATTATAGGGCTCTAAAAATTCTTCATCTGTCTCGCCCGGAAAGCCAACAATCACATCGACTCCAATAGAACAATGGGGCATTAACTGTTTAATTTTTGCAACCTTCTCGGCATACAATTCGCGTTCATATTTTCTGCGCATGGCTTTCAAAATGGTGTTCGAACCACTTTGCAAAGGGATGTGAAAATGCGGCATAAATTTGTTGGAACGCGCCACAAATTCAATGATTTCATCGGTTAATAAATTGGGCTCAATGGAGGAAATACGGTATCGGTCTATACCTTCTACCTTATCGAGTTCCAAGCACAAATCGAAAAATGTTTCACTGTTTTGAACACCAAAATCACCAAGATTAACACCTGTTAACACCACTTCTTTCACATTGGTTTCGGCCACTTGTCTCACCACTTTCATGGTCTCTTCAATGGTATTGCTGCGGCTTTTGCCACGCGCCAATGGAATGGTGCAGAAGGCACAGAAATAATCGCAACCATCTTGCAATTTCAAGAATGAACGGGTTCTATCGCCAACAGAAAAACCAGGAATGAATACATTGGTTTCTTTGATATTTTGATTGTGAATTTTGGCTGTGCCTATTTTTTCGTAGCCTTCTTTTAAGTGCTCAACTAAATTGAATTTTTCAGCAGCACCTAATACCAAGTCGACCCCAGGAATACCCGCTATTTCTTCGGGCTTTAATTGGGCATAACACCCAATAATAACAACAAAAGCATTTGGATTTACCTTCAAGGCTTCTTTCACTACTTTCTTGCATTTTCTATCTGCATGATCGGTCACCGAACAAGTATTAATGACATACACATCGGCTTTATCAGTAAACTCTTTTTTCTCGAAGCCAGCGGTTTCCAATTGGCGACCAATGGTGCTAGTTTCAGAGAAATTGAGTTTACAACCCAAGGTATAAAAAGCAACTGAATGAGGCATGAAGTGTGCAAATTTAGGGCTTTTATAGTATTAAAACGAACATTAAAATGCGAATTAATTGGGTTTTAAAAAGTTTAAATTTCGCACAAAACCCTTGAATTTAGTGCGCTTAATCGCACTTTTAGAAAACACCTTTTCAAATACATCTTCTGTTATTTCCATCCAATCGGCACGGTTGAATTTTTCTATTTCAGGGATTATATCAAATCGCGCTTCTTGGTTCGGTTTTGAAAATCGGTTCCATGGACAAACATCTTGACAGATGTCGCAGCCAAAAGCCCAATCGTTCATTTTCCCTTTAAACTCAGTTGGAATAGCCTCTTTTAATTCGATGGTTAGATATGAAATACATTGTGAGGCATTAAGGGTTTTATTGGGTAAAATCGCATCTGTCGGACAGGCATCAATACAGGCAGTGCAAGAACCACAATAGTCTTTGATGGGCGAATCGTAACTGCATTCTAAATCCAATATTAATTCGGCAATAAAGAAAAAAGAACCATGCCCTTTGTTTATTAGTAAACCATGTTTACCAATCCAGCCGAGTCCACTCCGCTCGGCCCAAGCCCTTTCCATTACTGGGGCACTATCTGTAAAGGCGCGACCCTCAACTTTCCCAATTTGTGCTTCT
>CAJBKH010000249.1 GCA_903953615.1 uncultured Bacteroidota bacterium | reverse complement strand
TGCTTTGGCAAGCACATTCAAATTAATTTGATTTTTGTTTCAATTTAACCCCACCGCTTGGCATTGGATCAACCTTTGCTTTTTCGCCTACGAAACATTTAAAAGATACCACTTCTTTACCACCGTTGGTGTTCAAAGTAACAGTTTTATCTTGGGCACCAGCTTTACCTGCTGAGTTAAATCCAACAATAATTTCTGTGCTTTTACCTGGCATAATTGGCTCTTTGGTGTAAGTTGGAGTTGTACAACCGCATTGAACGTCATGTCCAATAATTGTTATTGGCTCTTTACCAATATTGGTCATAATAAAAGTTGTTTTTACTTCAGTTCCTTCAGAAATAGTTCCGAAATCATGGAAGGTTCTATCAAATTTTACTTCGTAAGGTTTATCCGAAAGTACCACTTTAGCTGGAGCGGTTGCTTTTGGTTTTGCTTTAGGTTTTGGTTTAAAGGCGGCTAATCCTACAAATATTAGCGCAGCCATACTGTAAATAAGTACTTTTTTCATATTGATTATTTTTATTGTTAATTTTAAGAACCAGCTTTGGTTGTTTTTGGTTTTTCAGATTTAGGTTTGGTAGCGTTGGTATTGTTTTTAGGTTTGTCTTTACCCTTACCTTTCGACTTAGACGCTTCTTCTTTAGCTTTAGCAGAATCTTCAGCATCCTTTTTTACTTTCCATTCATCATATGCAGCAGCATTCAGAACATTGCCAGAAATGGTCAATATAATGGTTCCTTCTGAAGTCGTAACAGTTACACTTTTATTAAAACCACCTTCGCTTGCAGCGTTGTAAGTTGCAGTAATTTGACCAGTTTCACCTGGTTTGTATACACCACCTTTCCAATTAGGGGTAGTGCAACCACATGAAGCAGCAACATTTTGTAAATTAATATCTCTATCACCTACATTTTTAAACTCAAACACATGCATTGCAGGATTTGATTGTTTGATATTACCAAAATCAAAGGTTGTTTCTTTAAATTGAACGAATTCGATATTAGTAACTACAGCTGGTGGGGTTACAGACATTGGTGGAGCTGGTGCACTTGGAACCGGCATTGGCATCGGCATTGGAGGAGGTGTCTGAGCGTTCAATGCTGTAAAGCCCGAAACGATTACTAAAGCGCTTAATATTACTTTTTTCATACTATATTCTTTTTGTTATTTAATTTCAAATATTATACCAATTTTTTAATTTTTATATGGCATTACAAAAATAATGATAAATGATGACTAATTTTGAAAGCCTCATTTTTATTATCAATATTTTGTTTACAGCCGTTACACCAAAAAAACATTTAGGTCAGCATTTCCTCAAAGACACTGAGATTGCAAGAAAGGTTGCCTGTTTATTCCAAAAGGAACAATACCAAATGCCTGCCATAGAAATTGGTCCTGGAATGGGTGTACTTACCCGATTTTTATTACAAGAATATGACAAAGTAATCGCAGTTGATGTCGACAAGGAATCTGTTGAATACTTAAATCAAACCATGATAAGCCCTAAATTAAAGGTGATTTTAGCCGATTTTTTAGACAACCGCGAACTTCACAAAATACTCACCCAACCTTCTGTCATTATTGGTAACTTTCCTTATAACATTAGCACTCAAATTGTTTTTAAAGTATTAGAGAATATTGAAAATGTAAAAGCTTTTGGCGGCATGTTTCAAAAAGAAGTGGCAGAGCGATTGGCGGCCAAAGAAGGCTCGAAAACCTACGGAATTCAAAGTGTATTATTAAACACATTTTATACGACAAGCTATGAATTTACAGTAGAACCCGATGTGTTTATTCCTGCACCAAAGGTTAAATCAGGTGTTATAAAATGCATTCGAAAAGATGATTTTGTATTGCCCTGCAGCAAATCACTCTATTACGAAGTGGTTAAAACTGCTTTTAACCAAAGACGTAAAACCCTTCGCAATGCTTTACATAAATTTAATCTTTCAGATACTCATGAATTCGCTAAATTGCGGGCCGAACAACTAAGCGTTGAAAATTTCATATCCCTAACTTGTCAATTTGAAAATTCAAAAGAATGAGCACTACAAACATCGAAAAGGAATTGTTGCTTAAACTACAGCCTGCTTTGGATACCAAAGAGGACCAATTAGTCATCGACATATTGGATGATTATCGTGCAGAAGATATTGCTGAAATTTTTTGGGATATTACCCTCGACGAGGCCAAATACATCATTAAAACCATCGAAAAACCGAAGGCGATTGAAACCATTCGTTCTTTGGATGAAGAGTTACAAGGTCGCTTTTTTAAAGGCTATACCGCCAATGAAATTGCCTCTGATGTGATTGCTTACCTCGATTCTGATGACGCGGTAGATATCTTAAACTTGCTTTCAACCCGCAAGGCAGAAGAAGTTATTTCTTATTTGGATGACCAAGATTACGCCAAGAACCTAATCTCCATGTTACATTACGATGATGATGTGGCCGGTGGTTTGATGGCAAAAGAGTTGGTAAAGGTCAAATACAATTGGACCGTTAGTCAATGTGTTGAAGAAATTCGCAAGCAAGCAGAGGAAGTAACCAATGTCCTCTCCGTATATGTTGTAGACGATAAAGATATTTTAAAAGGTGTTGTTTCTTTAAAAGACATAGTCTTAGCAAAGGCACATACCTCGGTAATTGAAATTACCAATGATGAATACATTTCTATTAATGCCTATGCCACTGGTGAAGAGGTTGCCAGCATCATGAGCAAATACGATTTAACTGCTATTCCTGTCATCGACAGTATGGGCCGCTTAATTGGTCGCATTACCATCGATGACGTGGTAGATTTCATTAAAGAAGAGGCAGATAGAGATTTCCAGTTACAAGCAGGTTTGAGTGAGAATGTAGAGAGCAGTGATAAAATATGGATTCTCTCGCGTGCACGTTTGCCTTGGTTGATGGTAGGTTTAATGGGTGGCTTGGGCAGTTCTGCACTTGTTTCCAGTTTCGAAGGCGATATTTCTCGCTTACCGCAGTTGGCCTTCTTTATGCCCATAGTGGCCGCAATGGGCGGCAATGCAGGTGTTCAGTCATCGGCCATTATTGTGCAAGGTTTGGCCAATAACACCTTGAAAAGCAAAAACATTTTACCAAAACTAGGCAAGGAGTTTACAGTTTCGCTCTTAAATGGTTTAATCTGTGCAGCCCTACTCTTAACTTGGAATGTTATCATAGGACATGGTTATGACTTGAGCATTGTAGTTAGTTCAGCGCTTATAACTGTTATTATTGTAGCCTCTTTATTAGGCACCATTACACCTTTAATTCTAGAAAAATTCAATATCGATCCAGCTTTGGCATCTGGCCCTTTTATCACCACTACCAACGATGTGATTGGACTAGGCGTATATTTCTTACTAGGAAGAATGATGTTGGGGTAAAGTATTATTTTACCATTGAAAGCCGTTAGACCATATACCATAAAAGGACATATCCTATGTCAAACCATCAAGGGGCTCGCTTATGTGGTTCATTTTTTTAAACAAAAAAGTTGGGACAAGGCCATAGAATTTGAAGAAAATCCGCGCACCATGCGCTTAATGGATTTGCTCTATTTTTCTTATAAGTATTATTTCAAACCACCCCAAATACCGTCTCATCCAACTGTTCTGGCGCATTTCCAAAAGCCAACAACACTGCATCCTGATTTTCATTCTCAGCTAAGTATTTCATTGGGTGGCGACTTGATGCCTTATGAAATGATTAAACCTGAATACACTACGTATTTATGGGATAATGTTGGTGCCGATTTTTTTGGAAGTGATATTGTATTTGCAAATCTTGAAACCCCGCTTGACACCAAACAAAAGCAATCTTTTGTACCTGAAGTCATGTTGAGTAATATGTTGTTCAATACCGATGAGCAAACATTTTCAATATTTAATGGCAATGGTCAGTTTAAGGGATTCGATATTTTAAGTGTCGCCAATAACCATAGTCTTGACATGGGCAGAGCAGGCTTGTTGGCCACCCTTCAAAATTTAAAGGATAAAAACATTTTAAGTATTGGTGCTGCTGCCTCAGCCGATGAAGCAGAGCAACCAGTGATTATCGAAAGAAATGGTTTTAAAATTGGATTCATTGCCTACACGTATTCCCTTAACCAATTTGAAGCACCTAAGGACAAACCTTGGCTAGTTAATCTTTTGCCTTTGAACCTACCCGGCTGTGATATAAGCCGCATCAAACAACAAACCGAGACTTGCAGAAAAGCAGGTGCCGACCTGGTTTTATGTTCCATTCATGCTGGCAATGCTTATCAAACCTACCCTGGCAAAACGACGGTTGATTTATTCGAAAATATTTTTAATACTTGTGGCGTAGATGTTATCATCGGTGGGCACCCACACAATTTACAGCCTTGGAGAAATTACCAATTCACAGATCCATTTTCAGGCAAAAACAAAACAGGGTTTGCCATTTACAGCTTAGCCGATTTTATAGCCTACGACATTTTTACTTGGTGCCATTTATGTGCCTATGTGAAATTGGAAATTGGCAGAGACGTGAACGGTGATATTCTAATGCGACCAATTGTTAAGCCATTAATCATGGAACGCAAGAACAAGCAATTGCAATTGCAATATGCCGAACAAATCTATCAGAAAACAGAATTAACTGCTGAAGAAAAGGATATAAAAATCCTTTATGATGCTTGTGTAAATGGCTAACTACTTGGTTAAATCAACCAACTCTACACCAGGATAACTCGCTGCATTGAATTCAAACACTGAATCGGCAATCGTAGCGTTCGGCGTTTGAGAAGTAATGGTATACGTTTGTTTATTACCCGCTTTAAAAGATACTTTCAAACTCATTACTGTTTTAGCATTTTTATCAATCTCTAAGTTCATTAAGAAGTATGGTTTCTTTTTATCGGTAGGTGTTAATTTAATTTTAGCTACTTCTACATTCCCTTTTTTATACGTACCCTCATCACCATATAAAAAACCTTTTTCCCAAACTGTAAAAATCTTTGCAGGATTTAGACCATTGCTTGTATTTGGATTGTATTTATCTTTTGTACACTCATTTGTTTCTTTGGTATAAGTCCAAATAAATTTACCATTGCAAAAAATCTCCTGACCAGCAAAACTCAATCTAAAGCTATTGCCTTTGGTTTGTAAACTACCCTTCTCTGTTTTCTTTGGAGATTTAGGATCAGCAGCCTCACTTAGTACTGTAAAATCAGACTTAAGCGTTTTGTAGTCCTTATATTTTTTTGAAACGTCTTTTAAAAGTTTATTGGCTGTTTTATCTTTGTGAGGTGCCACCATTGATGTTAAGGCGATGGCCACTAAAGTTAACAGAAAAAATTTTTTCATGGGTGCAAAGGTAATAAATTTATTTATACAACGTATCCAAAAACTGCTCCAAACTCGCTGCATCGGGGATTAGCACCTTTCGGGCCTTAGCGCCTTCGAATGGACCAACGATTCCAGCTTGCTCTAACTGATCGACCAAACGTCCAGCTCTATTATAGCCCAATTTCAATTTTCTTTGAATGAGTGAGGTACTGCCTTGTTGTGTCATTACTATTAAACGGGCCGCATCTTCGAACAATACATCTCTATCGCTTGCATCGAAATCATCGCGCGAACCACCATCTTCATCACTTCTAAATTCAGGTAAAATCAAAGCACTGCTATACCCTCTTTGATTGCCAATGAATTCGGTGATGCGTTCGACTTCTGGCGTATCTACAAAAGGACATTGTAAACGAATTAAATCGTTGCCCGTACTAAACAGCATATCGCCTTTACCAATTAATTGGTCGGCACCATTGCTATCTAGGATTGTACGTGAATCGATTTTAGAGGTAACCCTAAAGGCCAAACGTGCTGGGAAGTTGGCTTTAATGGTACCTGTAATAATATTAACAGATGGGCGTTGTGTTGCAAGTATAACATGTATACCAATGGCCCTCGCTAACTGCGCCAAACGGGCGATTGGGGTTTCCACTTCTCTACCTGCAGTCATCATCAAATCGGCTACCTCGTCTATCACTACTACAATGTATGGCAAGAAACGGTGACCCTCAGTAGGCAACAATTTTCTTTCTTTGAACTTGGCATTGTATTCAATAATATTTCTTTTTCCTGCCGCTTTTAATAACTCATAGCGGTCGTCCATCTCCATACACAATGAGTTAAGTGTATTACACACCAATTTGGTATCGGTAATAATGGCATCGCCATCGCCCGGTAATTTGGCCAAATAGTGGCGTTCAATTTTGTTGTATAAGGTTAACTCAACTTTCTTAGGATCTACTAAAACAAACTTCAATTCTGATGGATGTTTTTTGTAGAGCAACGAAACAATTAAGGTATTTAATCCAACCGATTTACCTTGACCAGTAGCACCAGCGCAAAGTAAGTGTGGCATTTTACTTAAATCAGCAATATAGAGTTCGTTCGAAATTGTTTTACCTAAAATAACAGGCAATTCATAATTGCACTCTTGGAATTTCTTACTCGCTATCATCGAGCGCATAGGCACCATTTCTGGCTTTTTATTAGGCACTTCAATACCAATGGTTCCTCGGCCTGGAATAGGTGCAATGATACGAATACCAAGGGCTGCTAAACTCAAGGCAATATCATCTTCCAAATTTTTAATTCTCGAAATCTTAACACCTGGTGCTGGCACTATTTCATATAGTGTAACCGTTGGCCCAATGTTGGCGCGTATTTCAGAAATGGCAATGTTATAATTCTTAAGGGTTTCTACAATTAAATTCTTACTAGTTTCTAATTCCGTGCGGTCGACTTCTGTTTTAGTAAACTCATATTCTTGTAATAAATCGATGGTAGGAAACTGATAGCCTGGTAAATCTAAGGTTGGGTCGTAAGGATCTTCTAGTCCTGCAGGGCGCTCTACAACGGGGGCTTCTACAATTGGTTTTTGCACGACCTCAGGCACAAACTCATCCTCTTCTTGTGGCGCTATTTTCAATTCAAAATCTGGTAGTTTTTCTACCTTTTTCTCTTTGATTGGATCGACTTTAAAACTGATAGGTGCATTGTATTCTTCTATATTGGCTTCAGTATCTTCCTCTATCTCATCTTCAATTTCAGGAATGGTGTGCAATTGAATACCATCTTCCTCTTCTACCAACTTAGCAAGTTCCTTGTTAATGATTGGTTCTGGTTGCGAATGTATTTCTTCGTAGTGTTGCTTCATGCGCTCGGCTTCTGTTTCATGATCAGAAAAAGCCACCTTATTGGCAGCATCTGTTTCATCATCGTATTGCACCAACCCTTTTTTAAATTTAAGATCGATGTTATAAACGATAATCATGAAGGCGAGTCCGTATAAAAACAAAAAGATACCTGTACCAACAGCACCTATTAAACTTTGCAACCACATGTAACCGAAATAACCGAAGCCACCACCCATGTATAAATTATCATTATGGAAAATAAATCCCATCAACACAGAAATCCAAACAATGATGAAAAAGCTATAACGCAAAATTTTGGCCATTGGATGCAATTGCCAATTGAACAATAAGCGTGTACCTAGGGTGAAAATGGTAAACAATAAAATATAAGAAGCGATTCCAAACCATTTATGAATAAACAAATGACTGAACCATGCACCAAAATAACCCATCATATTACTTGCTCCGCGCACATTGTTGGCTTTGAACCATTTCCAACTGCTACTTTGTAAAATATCTTGATCGGTTTCGAATTGCGAAAGGTTGATGATATGCGAGGTAAATGCTACAAAAAGGAAGAGCGAAAACAGGATAAAAAAAGCACCCGCAATTTTGTGCGTGCGTTCATCTTTAATCCATGCGAGCTTGCCTGGACCAAAAGGTTTTTGCTTTTCTTTTTCTTCAGGAAGAAAATCATCCGCAGCATTTCTAAAACTATTACTCTTTTTGGTGGCCATTATTATTGCAAAACGCAAAATTAAAACGAAGCAACAGTTAATTTATTGCAGCACCCAATTACAAATCCACATTTCTAAAGCATTGTGCGAATTAATGGAATCGCAGGAATGGCGAGGAATTACAACACAAATCAAATTGTATCAATTAAAACATATAACATATATTCGGATGCTCAATTAATTGAATTAATGTGGCATCTCAATACACATTCAATCAATTGTAAATGCAACCGCTAGATTTATATGACCGCAAATACATTCGACCGCCTTCGGGGTCGGGGAGATATTTTCGATTACTACCTATAGGGATACGACCCCTTCGGGGTCTTTTGTATGGCTGAATTTTCTACCAAAACTTCCAAAAGGGTTTCTTTTGAGGAATAGCGATGTCTGTCGGTTTTTGGTGATACGCCTCTAGCGCCTCTATTTCCTTAAGGGTATATACTTCTCCCTCGTCACCTACAAGTTTAGCATGCAATTGCTCCGCCATACGCAGTAACAACTTTAAGCATGCCGGATCTGTCCATTTTGTACTGATGGAACCAGCATAAAAATCGAACCAAGGTCGGTTGCTATCATCCTGCTCGGGATGGGCCAACCAATAACAATATTTATAATCGAGTGGCTTGTCGTCCCCATCGAATTGCTCCCACGTTAATTCTCGCGACGATTCCACCAACTGCTGCCATTCCTCCATTGTGATATTTGAATCCTCATCGCTCTCAAAATCATTTTTTCTGACAATATGTACTTCGTAACCCATCTTTGCTAAAATTTAAAACGAAGGTATAATAATTTTAATAATTCCTTCCCTTGCCATTAAAACACACAACTTAATAACTAATAACAATAAACTATTAACTATAATTACATTTTGCCTTACTTTTGCATCGCTATTTTTTTGATAGCCTTTAATAGCATGAGCAAACCAAGTATACCAAGAGGTACAAGAGATTTTGGCCCTAAAGTAATGGCCAAACGCAAATATATATTGAATACCATCGAACAGGTTTATCAATCCTTCGGGTTCATGCCCTTAGAAACCCCTAGCATGGAAAACCTGAGTACTCTTACTGGTAAATACGGTGCTGAAGGCGATCAATTGTTATTTAAAGTATTAAACAGTGGCGACTATTTAAAGGATATCAGCGCTGATAAATTTGAATCAAAAGTTTTAACGCCATTGATCTCCGAAAAAGGTTTGCGCTACGATTTAACAGTGCCCTTGGCACGCTATGTCGTAATGAATCAAAACGAAGTAAGCTTCCCCTTTAAACGCTATCAGATGCAACCCGTGTGGCGAGCCGATAGACCGCAGAAAGGGCGCTACCGTGAGTTCTGGCAATGCGATGCCGATGTTCTGGGCACCCCCTCCCTTCTCTGCGAAGCCGACTTTGTAAAAATATACAGACAAGTCTTTTCAAAACTTAAATTAACGGGTTACGAAATCAGAATCAATCACCGCAAATTACTAGAGGCCGTTGTCGAAAAAGCAGACGCTTCTGCACATTTTAAAACCATTACGATTATCATCGACAAAGCCGATAAAATTGGTATCGATGGGGTAAAGAATGAATTGATTAACTTGGGTTTGAATGAAACTCAAACATCGGTTATTCTTTCACTGCTGAATAAACAAGCTTTTAATGCCGCTAATTTAGCAAACATCAAAAGTGCACTTCCAGATACTGAAAACGCCAACAAAGCCATTGGCGATTTAACCCAATTATTGGAACTATTGAACCACCAAACCGATTTCGTATACCTTGATGGTAGCTTAGCCCGCGGCCTCGATTATTACACAGGTTGTATTTTCGAAGTGGTGCCTACCGATGTGCAAATGGGCAGCATCAGTGGTGGCGGTCGCTACGATGACCTTACAGGTATCTTTGGATTGAAAGGCATTTCGGGCATCGGCATTTCGTTTGGTATTGATCGCATTTACGATGTCATGGAAGAACTGAATATTTTCCCTGCAGATGGCACCAAATTTACTGATGTTTTGTTCTGCTGCATGGATGAAAAAGCGTTTGCCTATTGTTTGCCTTTGGCCGATGATTTGCGTTTGAATGGCATTAAAACAGAAGTATATCCTGACACTTCGAAACTTAAAAAGCAATTGGATTACGCCAATGCAAAAAACATTTCTTGGGCGGTTATCATTGGCGAAAATGAAATGAACAACAACCAACTGGCCATTAAAAATTTGGTGAGTGGTGAACAAGAATTAATAGATAAAAACGCATTAACTTTATTCCTAGAGAAACTATGATAAAAATTGGAGAGGCACTTACTTTAGCCAACATAAAAGCATTTATAAATTCAGGCGAGCAATTACAATTGAGCGATGCCGCGATAGTTAGAATTGAAAACTCTTACAACTATTTGCAAAATAAAATGGCCAACGGCACTGCCATTATTTATGGTATAAATACAGGCTTTGGTTCTTTGTGTAACACTGTTATCCCAAACGATCAACTCGGTCAGTTGCAATACAACTTATTGCGTTCGCATGCTTGTGGCACTGGCGACTATGTACCTAAATCGATTGTGAAATTAATGCTTTTGCTAAAGGCACAATCATTGGCCTATGGTTATTCTGGTGTGCAATTGGCAACCGTTCAAAGACTCATTGATTTTTACAATGCCGATATCATTCCTGTTGTTTACCAACAAGGTTCTTTGGGCGCTTCAGGCGACCTAGCACCATTGGCCCATCTTTCGTTGCCATTGATTGGCGAAGGCATGGTATGGGAAGGCGATAAAATGGTTGAAGCAAAACCTGTTTTAAATAAACACAATTTAACGCCCGTTGTATTAGGTCCGAAAGAAGGTTTAGCTTTAATTAATGGCACCCAATTTATGAGTGCATATGGCGTGCACTGTTTATTAGCAGCGCAAAATATCATTGCAAAATCGAATACCATTGCAGCATTATCAATAGATGCTTTTGATGCAAGAATAGAACCTTTTTTAAAGCATACGCATTTGATCCGCAATCAAAACGGACAGATAAAAACTGCTGAGGCCATCCATCAATTATTGCAAGGCAGCGAGATAATAGCACAAACTAAAATACAAGTACAAGACCCCTATTCTTTCCGTTGTATTCCGCAAGTGCATGGCGCCAGCTTAGATGCCATTGCCTATGCCGAACAAATTTTCGAAAGAGAAATCAATGCGGTTACAGACAATCCGAATATTTTCGAAGCAGAAGATTTAATCATCAGTGGTGGTAATTTTCATGGGCAAACCTTGGCCTTGAGTTTAGATTTTGCAGCCATGGCCTTGGCCGAATTAGGCAATATTTCAGAACGCAGAACTTACCAACTAATCAGTGGATTAAGAGGTTTACCGCCTTTCTTAAGTCACAATGCGGGCTTGGAAAGCGGTTTGATGATTGCGCAGTACACCGCAGCCAGTATTGTTAGTCAGAACAAACAATTGTGTAGTCCTGCCAGTGTCGATAGTATAGTAAGCAGTAACGGACAAGAAGACCATGTGAGCATGGGAGCCAATGGTGCTACAAAACTATTTAAAGTTTGTGAAAATGTAATGCAAGTAATTGCCATCGAATTGGTAACGGCAGCACGTGCTATTGAATACCGCAGACCATTAAAATCATCACCTGTACTAGAAACTTATTTAAGCAATTATTTAAAAGCGGTGCAACCAAAAGACGAAGACGAAATACTATCACCTGTATTGTTAAAAGCAAAAGCTTTTGTGAGTCAGAATTAAAATTTAGTCAACTAAGTTGACTAAATTATTAGATTAATTTTACATTAGTACCTACCAATTCTTTGGGCTTCATCTCTTGTTGAATGTTCCCAATTTTCCTTAAAGCGTACATCACATTCTCCAACATTTTTTCACTGATGGTGTAATCCGTATTCCACTCGGTGCTGTAAAACCAAGCCAAGGCATCTTCGGGTTTCATATCGAAATGGGTTAGTATCATATCAATGCTATTATCGGCCGTCATGAATTGTTTGCAAGTAAAATTAATGGTCTTTAAAATGGCTTCTACCTTTTCTGGATGCTGCTCTAAAATTTGGTTTGAAGCAACAATTTGAAAACAACTCCAAGGTGTAATGAACTCACCAATTCTGCGCAAGAATCCATTGTCGACATTCGGCTTGGTGGTGTATTTTTCCCAAAAGAAAACTTGCGATTCATTGGCTTCTAAAGATTGAATAGCACCCGGCATATTCTCTACCAATACAAACGCTTTTTCTTCAATTTTTTTATTGCGCACTTCGGCATCTATCATGGCCATTAAATGGCTACCACTTCCAAAGCGACTGATGGCATATTTCCTAACTTCGCAAGCACCAATATTTTCTATCCCAGAATGATTGCCTGTATGTATGCCCCAAATTAAAGGCGAAGTAATGTATTGCTTAACGATTTTGGCTTGTAATCCTTTGATGATGGCAGAAACCGCTCCTTCGGTTAACAAGATAGCCATGTCCAATTCACCAGCCTCCAATGCTTTTACCATTGCGCCAGTGCCAGCACTGTAAAACGACCATTTAAAATCAATGTTTTCTTTTTCAAAAAAACCATAATCTTGTGCCAATTG
>CAJBKH010000248.1 GCA_903953615.1 uncultured Bacteroidota bacterium | reverse complement strand
AGAAGCCAAAGGTACTGCACTCGATGCCGTTGAAGCAGGCGTGCAAGTAAGCGAAAATGATTGGGGTAATTGCTGTGTGGGTTTGGGTGCCAACCCCGACCGCGAAGGGCATGTAACCCTCGATGCTAGTATCATGAACCACCGATGTGAGATTGGTTCGGTGGCAGCCTTGGAGCGCATTAAGAGTCCTATTCATACTGCTAGATTGGTGATGGAAAAAACACCGCATGTGATGTTGGTTGGACAAGGTGCGCAAGAATTTGCGGTATCGCAAGGTGCATTACTAGAAAAAGAAATATTGAGCGACCATGCTCAAAAAGCTTATGATGAATGGTTGAAAAAAAGCGAGTACAAACCCATTATGAACATCGAAAAACAAAAGGGTCCACGCATGCCCGATCCTATGGAGTCAGGTGAGTTCAATCACGATACCATTGGTATGATAGCCATTGATGCGGAAGGTAATTTGAGTGGTGCCTGTACGACCAGCGGCATGGGATTTAAAATGCGCGGTAGGGTAGGAGATTCACCTATTATTGGAGCGGGTTTATATGTCGATAATGAAGTAGGTGCCTCTACTGCAACAGGTCAGGGCGAAGAGGTAATTCGCATCTGTGGTAGTTTTTTAGTAGTTGAATTCATGCGTCAAGGTTACTCGCCCGAGCAAGCTTGTAAAAAAGCAGTAGAGCGCATTAAAGCAAAAACACCACGCGATACAAAAAATATTCAAGTGGGATTTATTGCTATCAATAAAAAAGGTGAATATGGGGCTTATGCCTTGCACGATGGATTTGATTTTGGTGTCACACAAGTTGGTGTTAGCACCCAACAAGTAAAATCCAAATTTATGTTATGATAACAATTGAAATTGCTTGCAATGGCTATACCTCTGCTGTGAATGCTGTAAAAGGTGGAGCGCATCGCATAGAGTTGTTCGAAAATTTGGCCGAAGGTGGTTGTACCCCATCGGCAGGTGTGATGCATTTGGTAAAGCAGTTAGAGTTGCCGGTGTATGTTATGATAAGGCCCCGCGGTGGCGACTTTCATTATAACACCCATGAAATAGATGCTATGTTATATGATATTGAAGTTTGTAAAAATGTGGGTGTAGCAGGTTTGGTTTTTGGTTGTTTGAGTATAAATGGAACGGTTGATAAAGCCATCAATAAAATGTTGTTAGATGCTTGGGGTGGACCGGCTACTTTCCATCGTGCCATCGACCGCAGTGCAGATGTATTACAAGCAGCACATACCATTGCTGAATTAGGTTTCGAGCGCATTTTAAGTAGCGGTGGTGCTTTAAATGTGATGCAAGGTTTAACAATATTAAAACAAATGCAAATTTCATTGGGTCATGTGATAAAAATTTTGCCAGGTGCAGGTGTAACAGCTGCGAATGCAAAAGAAGTTATAGCTGTAACTGGTTGTACCGAATTACATGCCACTTGTAAAGTGAATGTGCCGAGTAATCAAGGTATAGGTAAATCAGTTTTTCAAGAAATGGTTCAGGTGAGTGGAGTAGAGGAGGTGAGTGGGTTGGTGGAAGCCGTAGGCAGTAAGCAGTAGGCAGTGCCGCTTCGTTATATTGGTAGGTGTGTGATGATTGGTTGCTGCGATATGCTTTGGTAAGCAGTAAGCAAAGCGTTTGGTGGTTTATTAATGCTTTGTTGGTGTGCTTAAATATAGGCAGTATTAAGAAAGCTGTGAGCAACAAGAAGTTGGGAATTGGCGGTATGTAGTTAGCCATCTGCAGTAAACTCTAATAATTATCCAGAGCCAATTCGATATAATCGTGGGTGTGTAGCAATTCTATGCTATTTTACACAATTTTGAAATCAAAAAGTTTTGAAATCATAAAATTAAAAAATACCATTTGGTATGTTTTTATTTGCATTTTTTTTGTGTGAATAGAATCCTGAAAAGGGTGTAAATACAGGTTGTATTTATTACTAATAGTTTACTAAAAATAAAAGTGTAAAAAAGTGGAATTTGAATAGCTTAAGTTGTGTAAAAAAATATTTTTTTTAAACTAATAAATTGCTGTAAAACATACCAATCAGTTTGTTTTTTTTTGTTTTGTTTAAACGGTGTTAAAGCTATTGCAGGACATAGGTTTTGGTGTGTTCTATTTTTGGACAATTTTCGAAAAAATGTTGAAAACTTGATCTCCTTTTTTTAGTATTAAATACTCCCTAGTATATTAAACTCAGGCTTGTTTTTTTTTACTAAAATCACCTTCCGATTCAGTGCTTTTTGATTCCCGTTCACATCCTTAAATGACTACTTTGTAGATGTAATTTATAGAAGCCTATTTATATGTATTTTCTTTGACCATATGTTAATGATTGAACATACCATCGGTTTAAAATTAGACAGCATCTTTAAATCTGGTTGATTCGATATGTTAACAACAGCATAAAACTAAAACACACACTATGAAACGCATTTACACAAACATTCAACCAACTCTCTTTGAGCTTCAGAAGGAAACTAGCACCATTTGGTTAAAATATTTTCTAACCGTTTGTTTCTCTTTCTTTTTATTCTTTAATAGTGTCGCCCAAAATGCATTAGTACCCTTTACCTTTAAATTGACGACTGCCTCTAAAACCAGTGCGGGGGTCTATAAAAAAGATGGTACACTGATCCGCACCCTTTGGGGTGGTGTATCCTACCCTTCTGGAACACATATTAAAACATGGGATAGAAAAGACGACGAAGGTCATTTGATAACTGATACAGGTTTGATTGTTAAAGTACTTTCCAATAATGTGAATTATAAATGGGAGGGGGTGATTGGGAATACTTCTGATTCAACCCATGGAGGATCTGTGATTAAATCTTATTACCGAATGGAAAGTATGGCTATTTATGGCAATTATGCATATTATGCTACCGGCTATAGCGAAGGCTCCTCTGGCATTAACAAATTAGACATCAAGAAACCGCAGAATAAAATCAGTATCATGTTTGCCAACTTCGGCACGAGTATCGCAGCCACTTATGTTGCTACCGATGGCAACTATGTATATTGGGCAGGATTCGACCCTTTTGGAGGTCAGTATAAATCCTCGGCTCAAAGTGCTTTTACGATAGCAACCAAAGTATCCAATGATGCCGAAGTGTCATTTCCTAATGGAACAGCCGTTCAATGTGGTGCAGGCAGATTATACTCTAAAGCCATTGACGTAATTCTCAATAATTCACCTAAAAGCAACCCTACTGGGTTGGCGGTTCAAAAAAATGGTAAATACCTCTTTGTTGCCCATGGTGACCTTAACATTATTAATGTACTTAATAAAACTTCAGGTGCGGCAATCAGAAGTATTTCAATTACCAACCCACGTGAATTATGTGTGGATGCCAATGATAATTTATGGATTGTTTCAGGTGCCAATAAAGTTGAAAAATATGCAATAGATACTGCAACAGGCAATCTTTCTTCTACTCCTTTACTCACTCTTTCCGGAATAATCGAACCTATTGCCCTAGCAGTTTCTCCCAACAATTACAATGTCATTGTTCTGGACGGCAGCACTAGTCAGCAAATTAAGTCTTACAGCAATCTTTCAGGCAATGCCTTATGGACCTATGGAAAGGCCGGTGGATACGCCACAGACCCTACCGTTACCAACGATAAATTCTATTTTACCGATTCTATTATTGGAATGAAAAAGGAATTTATTGCCCTACAATCCGATAGTTCCTTCTGGGTATCTGACGGGGGCAATGAAAGGGTAATGCATTTTTCTGCTTCTCGAAATTTTATCGATGATATTATGTACCTGCACGCCACTTATAGTGTACAGGTAGACCGGAACAATCCCACAAGAGCGTTCAATGAATTCTTGGAATTTAAAATAGATTATTCTAAACCACTTGCGCCCAACAACGGCTCGTGGACATTATACAAGAACTGGAAGCTTGGTATTCCCGGAACTCATCGCAACGGTACTTTTAACTCAAACGTTTTTCAAAATGTTGTGACGCTTAGTAACGGCAAAACCTATGCAACCTTATATAATGCCGTTGTCCCTACTAGATACCCTGAGGTTGTTGAATTGCCTGCCTCTGGCAACGTAAGACTTACAGGCATCAAATTTGAAGCTTATTCCAACGAACTCATCGACACAGATGGTACCAGAAGGATTTTCAGAACCAAAAATTCTACTGGTGATTCAGGCTATTGGGAAATAAAACAACTGACTGGTTTCGACACGTCTAATAATCCGATTTGGGGTAACTGGACCAAAATTGCCTCCATTTATGTACAGGATATTAAATCGCCTTCCTACTACACCTATTCCGGTGGTATCTCTTTTGCAGAAAAAACAGGATCCAATATGCTCATCACTTTCAATAATGCTTTGAATGAAGGTTACCATTTAGCAGGCCTGAAAATTGGTGATAACAAATACTTATGGAAAACGGCCGCTTCCACTTTTAAGGAAAGTGCTCCAAATGCAGGAGACGCTTACCAGGGCGATTTTCCTACCGATGGAAGTTATGAAATCAGCAATGGTGTTCATTATGGTGGTGGGAATGTGTACACTTTGGAAAAAAATATCTTTTGGGGTTATCACGGCGAAGGATGGAAAGGCGGACAGACCAACAAATGGAACCATGTTTACGACAATGGTCTGTTAATTTCACAGTTCGGTATTACTACAAAGGATGCCGTATTGCTAGATTTAGAAGCGCCTCCGGAACTAGCCGGCAATGTCTTTTCAGCTAATGTGGTGAAAGTGGGTAGCGATTATTACATCTATCATAACGACGAAGCAGTGCACTCTGGTATGCACAGATGGAAAATAACAGGACTGAATACTATAGTGGAACAAGCTTTACCAATATCGTTTTCTACCACAACAGGAGGATTGACAGGAGCCTATTTTAACGGTACTGATCTTAACAATGTGAATCGTAAATCTGCACAAGTAGACTCTGTCGTTAATCTGCAGACACCACCTGTACAGATTAGTAATATAGCTAATTTCTCTGCCAGATGGGTTGGTTTTATACAACCTGTCTATACCCAAAACTACACGTTTTATGTGAAAATATCAAAAGGGGCTAAACTATGGATAGATGGCAAACTGGTCATTAATCAGTGGAATAATGCCACGAAAACGGAATATAGTAGTACAGCTATTAGCATGACGGCTGGCAATAAATACAAAGTATACATGGAAATAAATGGTGGTACGGCTGCTCTGTTGTGGTCAAGTTCTAGTCAGGCCAAACAAATAATTCCATCCAAATTCCTATACCCTTCTGATATCCCTTCCTACGCAGAAGGTATAGATTTAATGGAAGGACTGCCATCAAGATCTGTACTTGCCGATGGTATGTATGGATGGAACAGAAACTCTGCACAAGAGGACAATACTAGTGGTAGCCAATATTGGCATGTACAAACAAATCTTAGGAGCATTAATCTGGAAAAACCGGATGTGTTAATACGCTTCAGAAGCGACACAAAATCAAGCTATGTTACCAGAGATTTGGGTAAACCTATATCATGTTTGACATCATGGACTGTAAGCGGAAACATTAATTACGATGGTAACGAACCTAATTTTGGTGGCACAAGTCATGGAGGCTTTTTTGATATACTCGACAGTAAAGGAAAAATTATCAGTCGTATTATAAATGAACGCACTTGGAACGGCAGTACCAACCCATCCCAAATCAAATGTAACGGCACCTCAATTGTCAATGTTACAGCAAATGTTTTATCAATGGTTACAAACAAAACCCAACCATTTGAAATCAATACAGATAGCACAGGGATTATATTTAAATACGCCAACTTTACGCCAATTAAAGTCAATCGTTTTGATACTACTAGTAATTGGAAAGAGCCTACAACTATCAAATTTCACTTTACTAGCTCTAACAATTTTAATTACGATAAAACGCTCAATATTGAAACATTAAAATTTAAGGCAGTAGCAACACCCTTGCCACAAGTAGGTGTTTCTGGTGCTACCAATTTTTGCCAAGGCGATTCAGTGAGTTTGACTTCTACTCCTTCAAATTCATATTTATGGAGTAATGGATTAACATCACAATCTATAAAAGTAAAAACAACTGGCAATTATGTGGTTAAGGTGAAAGATAGCAAAGGTTGTGTGGTGCCATCTGATACAACGAAAATAAAAGTCTTAGCTGCAAACATTCCTACTATCAGTGCAAATCGTTCTACAACAATATGTACAGGAGACTCAGTTATCCTTACTTCATCTTCTACCCATTCAAATGTATGGAGCACCAATGATACTACTGCAAGTATTAAAGTAAAAACGGCTGGGTCATACAGTGTAAAAACTAAATCAGCACAAGGTTGCATCGGTACATCTGCCACTACCATAGTTGCAGTGGTGGCATATCCAGTGGCTAAAATTACAGCAAGTGGACCAACTACTTTTTGTTCTGGAGGATCAGTAGTATTAACAGCTGATACTGCAAAAACTTATTTGTGGAGCAATGGCGCCACCACGCGCAGCATCACTGCTTCTTTAACAGGTAGCTATTCGGTAAAAGTAACCAATGCCGGTGGTTGTTCAGCTACCTCTACTTCAACCAGTGTGAATGCCAATGGTTCGCCAGCTACTCCAACCATTTCGGCGAGTCGCTCAACTGCTTTATGTACTGGCGATTCAGTTATTTTAACATCGAGTACTGCTTCCGCTTATGCATGGAGCAATGGTGCAACATCGCAAAGTATTGTTGTTAAGACAGCAGGCAGTTATACTGTAACCATTAGCAATGGCGTAGGTTGTTCGGCTACGTCTTCTAGCACAAGCGTTTCAAGCAATAGCAATCCTGCCACCCCAAGCATTAGTGCGAGTGGTTCAAAAACATTCTGCCAAGGCGATTCAGTGACTTTGACTTCAAGTGCATCCAATGCTTACTTATGGAACAATGGTGCGACCACCCAAAGTATAAAAGTAAAAGCAAGTGGCAATTTTTCAGTTAAAATTACAGACAATAACAGCTGTTCAAATACATCAACATCAACTAGCATAACTGTAAATGCATTACCATCTGTATCAATTGCTGCGAGTGGATCAAAAACATTCTGCCAAGGCGATTCAGTATTGTTAAATGCGAGCTCTGCTAATGCTTATTTATGGAACACTGGTGCAACTACCCAAAGTGTAAAAGTAAAAGCTAGTGGTAGTTTCTCAGTTAAAATCACAGATAACAATGCTTGCTCAAATACCTCTTCATCAACTAGCATAACAGTAAATGCATTGCCATCTGTATCAGTTTCTGCAAGTGGGTCAAAAACATTCTGCCAGGGCGATTCAGTGATATTGACAGCTACTGCAGCGAATACTTACTTATGGAACAATGGTGCGACCACCCAAAGTATAAAAGTAAAAGCAAGTGGTAGTTTCTCTGTAAAAATTACAGATAACAATAGTTGCTCAAATACCTCTTCATCAACTAGCATAACAGTAAATGCTTTGCCATCTGTATCAGTTTCTGCGAGTGGATCAAAAACGTTTTGTCAAGGCGATTCAGTGACTTTGACTTCAAGTGCATCAAATGCTTATTTATGGAATAACGGAGCAACTACCCAAAGTGTAAAAGTAAAAGCTAGCGGTAGTTTCTCTGTAAAAATTACAGATAACAATGCTTGCTCAAATACCTCTTCATCAACTAGTGTAACAGTAAATGCATTGCCATCTGTATCAGTTTCTGCAAGTGGGTCAAAAACATTCTGCCAGGGCGATTCAGT
>CAJBKH010000247.1 GCA_903953615.1 uncultured Bacteroidota bacterium | reverse complement strand
GTTGTCTTTGTTAGCGTAAACTCTAAACACACTAAAATCGCCAGTGTGACGTGGCCACATCCAATTGTCTGTTTCGCCACCAAATTTACCAATGTTTTGAGGCGGTGTGCCTACCAATCTTACATCAGTAAATTTTTCAAAGATAAATAAGTAGTAAGCATTGCCTTTGAACATCTCTCTGCATTGTGCTTCGTAGTGGGTGCCTTTAGAAGCTCTTTCAGAAATATTTTTAAAAATCCGTGCCAAGTTGGTGCTTCTTTGTTTCACATCCATGCCTTTAATTGAATCAAACACTTCGTTGGTAATATCATCAATTCTGTTAACCAATGCAAAGGTTACACCTGGTGCTGCTCTTTCTTCGGCCATTGATTTTGCCCAAAAGCCATTGTCAAGAATATTGTCTTGTGGGGTACTAAGGGTAGCAATCGCATCGTAACCGCAGTGGTGATTGGTAAATACCAAACCTTTGTCAGATACCAACTCAGAAGTACAACCATTAGAAAACCAACCAATCCCGTCTTTTAAACTAGAGTTGTTGATACTGTATAATTGTTCAGGGGTTAATCTTAACCCTTTTGACTGCATGTCTTTATAGTTCATCTTTTCTAATAAAGATAATAACCACATGCCTTCGTCTGCTTTTACTGCATTAGAGAATAATACAGTTGCAGAAAGTAATAAAGCGTATATTTTTTTCATACAAATTTTTTGTGGTGCGAATTACTTAAAATAGTTCGGGCTTAACAAACTTTATGACTTTAATCTGATAAAATTTTAGACAAAAGTTGTCTCAGCGCAGTAGAATCGCCTAAAAACAAAACATAAAAGGGCTTATGCCTTTTCCAATAGAAGTCTTTTTTCGTAGAATAACACAGCTTGTCGCACAAAAGTTGTAAAATCGCTCCATTGCTCTTTTGGCAAATAATTGGTCGTATATATTTTCTCTACATGGATTTTCAGCATTTGTCCATCTTGAACGATTGTGGTATTAAAGATGCCAGCGGCATTTTCGAAATTGCTATTAAAATCACTCAAGTTTAAAGGCTTATAGCCAGTTGGCAAGTCGACTTCAATATCCCAATAAAAAGACTTTTGATTGCTGTTGTAATAATTGGTATACCTTTCATGATTATTAAAATTACTTATCTCAAGTTGTTCTGTAATTAACCTACCCAAATTCAAAAGTAGAAAATCGCTACTGGTTCGGCTAATAACATCGGGGGTATTGAATTCAACTTTAAACCTACATTGCCCATTGGCATCATCTGCATAATCTTCGCCTTCTATAATTCTAAAACTATCGAGGGTAATGTTTGGAAAATGGTATTCTGAAAATAAAAATGCTTTGAAATCTTCGTCTTTACCTTGTTGCCTGCGCGACTTGTAACTGCTGCTGATACGTCGCATTTCAGGATAAAAAATGCCAGAATCTTTAAACATTTCATTTGAATACAAGCCATAACTCACCAAGCCATAACTTTGGGCATCGGTGTATAATGATGATGGATAAAAATTACCACTAATATTATCATCTATATTGTCTTTTTGAGCCCCTTTAAATGCGTATTCGTTTGTAAAATGATAATTGAAGACCCCATTTTTCTCAGCCATTAATTCAACCTTGCTCTCGTATTTCACAGAATTTTCGTCATAGCCAACTTCAGGATATATAACAGTTGTCGGCTTTGTATCTAGTTTGGCATCAAACAAAACAACTGTTGTGCCTGATAAGGATCCATACTTTTCGTAAATATGACTGTTAGTATAAGCATTTGAAATAAAAATTTCTTGGCCATTCTCTTTTATATAAATGCCCCAGTTGATTTCACTTGGATACACTAAATCTTCCCACTTTCCAGAATACTTGTGCATGCATGCCATCATCTGATAGGGCTGTTTAATTTTATCGCAAAAGCGCGCCATTAAAACCGCAAAATCCATCTTGCCAAATTGCCAAACATTTAAGTCATCGTTATTGCATAAATAATCATGAAAAAGATTCAACAACTCTAATTTGCTTTGCTTTTTTGTTTTAAATGTTTTGATAAAAGCACCCATGAATTGATTGACAGATACGGTAGCAAAACTTTGATATTCCTTATAGTAATTGGTATAGTAAAAATATTTAGATAACAATTTTGGATCTTTGTAAAACTGGCGACCAAATGTCGCAATCTCATCATTCGTGATATTGGTATGCGCAAATTGGTAGGGATACAAATTCTTCATTTTTGCATTCGCAGTATTCACCAACGTGTATTTAAGCACTGGCAAGTCAATGTTTTTATAGGTGAACAATTCTTCCTTATAGGCTTTGATGTAACCTATGCGACATTCAAACAATTTACCATTGCTGGTTTTTGATTCATCAAAACGGTAATCGCAGTTAATGGCCTTCTGAATTAAATTGAGTTCAGTCGGCAATTCAAAGACACTGTAAGAACTTAGGACAGGATATTTTTCTTGCAAAAATTTTAAAAAGTCGGGTAAGTCGCGGTAAGTGTTTGGATTTCTAACAATCCTTTCTTCACCATAATTTCTTCCATTTTTAATCTCTTTGGTGATAGTTGGTGGTACCGTTGTTGAATAGGTGTACTCGTAACGGTAGTCTACAATATCGCCAATTTCTAAATCTTCAACTGCCAATTCATCTTCTCCCTCATTCAGCTTCACTTTATCATCTGGTTGATCGTCATTGAAATCTTTGTCTTCTTTAAAATAAATCGTTTTAAGGGTTCCATTGGGTTTTAATTGTGTGATGTGTATTTTCTTTAACCCATTTGTTTTATTCAAAGTACTAAATGCTTCAACGGCATATGCATCTTTCAATTTGTATTGGGTACGCAGCACAACCGTAATTTTATAATCAAAGTCATTGAATTTTTTAATGGCGTATGCTTCGTAATCTTTAATTATAACAACTGATGCATTCTTAACCGTATCAGCTATAGTTTCTTCGAAGTATTTTTTCTCGTAATCAGATTGCGCGTTGACATGACAAGCTAAACGCAAGCAGAAGGCAATTGAAATTAATATTCTTTTCATGTTGTATTACTTTTAGTTTAGTTCAATATAAGTATTATAAAACGCCGTTAATTTCTCGGAATCTGCATTAAAGGTTTTAAACATACTGGCTGGTATGTAATCTTGCTTGGTGGTTAATTGACAAGTATAAACAAGGGTATTGCCTACTTGTTTAATATTTAATTTAAATTGATAGTATTTATTGTCAATATCAACAGGGGTTGGCAGTTTTTTAGCTTTTTCAGTTCCAAGTATCAGGGTGATTTGTTTATTTACATTGACTTTAAATCCAAAATCATAATCTACTTTTCGAATGGAATCGAAATTAAATCCCGAGAAATAGTTGTCCCATTCTAGGTTCACATATTTCTTATCGCCAATGGAGAAGGCATGGTTGTCGACTTCCAATTTATATTTGATATCAGGATCAATATCGCGGTTGGCTAAATCTGAGCTGCTAATGTTTTTAGCATTAATGGCCACGCGTTCTTTGGTAAGATAATTAAATAAAAACTCATCCTTCTTTTGTGTCTTAATTAGATTATAGCTGCGTAAAAAATCAATTTTACTTTCGCCTTTAAATTTTTTATGCCCATCTACCATTAATTTATGACCAACGAGGGTAATCGATTCTTGTGTAAACTCCTCGTTGTGGTCGGGACCAAACTCTGGAATGCGTTCAACAGAATAGGTTGGTCCATTCTCTACAATGCACCTGCGCCCTTGAATTCGGTTGGCATAATCACCCATCGTACAATAGGTTTCGGTGGCGTCTAAAAACAAAAACTTATCATTTATTTTTACAGCACAAATGGCGTGGTTATCGACGGGTAAACCAGGAATATCGTAATTGAAATTCTGACGCCTTGTTCCAATCCAAACCATGCGTGCATCGAAGCCTAATACCTTCAGCATATTTTTAGTTAGGTTGGCCATGCCTTTGCAATCACCAAATTTTTTGGCAAACACATTGCTGCACTCATCGGGGCGAAAACCCGCAATACCATCTTCAAAAGCTAGATAGTGAACATTGTCTTGCATCCAATAAAAAATGGTTTTAATTTTTTCCTCATCGGTTTTCTTATCCTTTACTAAATTTTTGGTAAAGCTTGCAAATTTTGCAGTATCGTTTAGGAGTGTGCCTGTAACGAGTCGGTACCAACGGTACATATCGTCTGTAGAATTAAAAATGGTTTTCTTTTTTTCGCCCTCACCCAAAGACTTATAGTGAATGTATAACAATGGTTGGTTATAACTTGGTCCTCGCCCACCCTTATAGCTTTGCGCTGGACTTAAGTTATTAAATGTATAAACAATATACTTAGATGTTTTCTTACTGCTATTGTTTTCAGTATCCTCAACATCATCCGATTTATTTGACTCAATAACTTCTTCTTTTTTATAATCAAGTCCTTCGAAATTCTTTTCGATAATTTCAAAATCTAACCAATCGGGCTTGCTTATTTTGATG
>CAJBKH010000246.1 GCA_903953615.1 uncultured Bacteroidota bacterium | reverse complement strand
TGTGGTTGAAGCTACTGGTGCCATTCAAAATGAAGAAGAGGTATTGCCAGCCGAATTAAGAAAGGCCATTGATATTAGCAATTACTCTACTATTATTAAAGATGAAAACGGTAAATCTCATATAAAACCAACCAGTTACCAATATACCATTAAACGCGAGGGTACCAAAACATGGCGCTACCATGCTGAGAATGTGCATGATTTTGCATTTACTGCTGATCCAACGTATCGCATAGGCGAAGTGGTGTGGAATGGTATCCGTTGTATTGCTTTGGCCCAAGAAAAAAATGCACCAGAGTGGCGACCAACCGCCCAATTTGTCGCCAATGTAGTAAGTGTTTACAGCAATGATATTGGCATGTATGGTTATCCTAAAATTGTGGCAGCCGATGCGCGCGACGGTATGGAATACCCGATGTTAACATTAGATGGCGGTAATTGGCCAGGTCACCAATATGTTATAGCGCATGAAATTGGACACAATTGGTTTTTCGGAATGATAGGTAATAATGAAACCTACCGCGCCATGCTTGATGAAGGCTTCACGCAATTCTTAACATCTTGGAGTATTAAAAAAATAAATGGCATTCCGATGCATGCCAACACCTATGACGAAGGGAGTATTTACAATGGCTATTTGAATGATGCCATTAATAAAAATGATGCCTTCTTAAACACCCATAGCGATGATTTTAATTCTGCATTGGGTCATGGTGGTGGCTATCGCCATGTATATTACAAAACGGCGACTATGCTCTATAATTTGCAGTATGTACTTGGCGATGAATTATTCCTCAAAGCCATGAAACACTATTTCAATGAATGGAAATTTGCACACCCCTATCCGGACGATTTTAGACAATCCATTATCAATTATACCCATGTCGATTTGAATTGGTTCTTCGACCAATGGATGGAGACGACCAAATCGATTGATTATGAAATTAAAAAAATTAAAACGATTAAGCAAACCAAAGATGGTAAATACCAATATGCCATAACATTCTCACGCAACGGCGAAATGCAAATGCCATTGGATATAACAGTCACAGACAAAACCGGTAAAAAATATGAGTACTTAATTCCCAATACGTATTTTGCTAAAAATGATGGCAAGACTGTTTTAAAAACTTGGAAAGGATGGGGCTTATTGAATCCTACATACACCGATACAATCACCATCGATCACAAAATAAAATTGGTGGCCATTGATACAACCTTGCGCTTAGCCGATATATACAGAGTAAATAATATCAAATCAAAAAACGGCTGTTCGAAATTGCCAATGAAATTGGTGAATGATAAAAACATTCAACAACCCATTAGCTTTAACAAAAGGGTGTTCACTTTCAGTCCTAATATTTGGTTCAATGCTGTAGATGGTTTTAAAGATGGTATTAATTTCCATACCAACTATGCGCGTGTTAAAAATGTGCTTGACTTCACCTTCTTCATTAATACAGGAATAGGAGCCGAACAGAAATATAAAATCGCGAAGCAACGCGACTTGTTTAGCTACCGCATTAAATACAGTACCTTGGTTGGCAAGTACGCTAATTTTCATTTAGAGTCGCGTTGGCTAGATGGTATTACTTTTAACCAAGTAGGATTAGAAAAAAGCTTTGGCAAAAACACGTTCAATTTTTATTTCAAATCAATAGGTATGGCCAAAGGCAGACAAATTTATTGGCCATATGCTGATTCAAGTGCTAGAGGCGGTAAACTTAATAATACACTGAACATTGACTATACAAGAAAGTACAGTTACAAACATGGCAACGGTGTTATCAATTCTGGTTTAAGAGGTAGCACATTAACCAAAGATTATGGCTATGGCTCAATCAAGTTAGAAGTTATTAATAACAATAAGTTCGGTAAATTCGAAGTGAAGACCCGTTTCTTTGCCCAAGCAATTACAGGTGTCAACATTGCCGATGAATCGATATTAAATCTTTCAGGTGCCAACATGGAGCAACTTTTAGAAAGTAAATTTACCCGAAGCAGAGGCTTTATACCAGAAGAATGGCTTGGATATGGCATAACAACAAATCATTTTCAAGCTGGTGGTGGCTTAAATTTAAGAGGCTATGCGGGCTATTTAGCGCCTGTTGAAAATGGCAATACAGTAACACCAATGTATAAAGGCACCCATGGCACATCGGCCAGTGTTGAAATTGATTTCGACCAATACTTTAATTTGAAACCGAAGTGGACCCGCAATTGGTTGAAAATAGATGCCTATGCTTTTGGAGATGCAGGTATCCTAATGGAAAATAGAACAGCGCTTAATGGCAAGCGCCTTTATTCACCTCTAAGAATGGATGCAGGTTTCGGTACTGCCATGAATATTTACCGTTGGGGCAAACGCACCTTGATAAAACCATTTACTTTAAGATTTGATATGCCTTTGTTTTTGAACACCAACCCTTATGCTGACAAAAACTATTTACAGATGCGTTGGTTATTTGGTATAGGTAGAAGTTTCTAATTCAATAAAAATGAAAAGCAAAAAAATAAAAATTGTCATCTTTCTTAGTTTTTTAATTTTATTGATTGGTTCAGCCCTTATCATGAAACATATATATGTTGACAATAAACCGCGAATCAAAATTATAGCGCCAAGAACAGAATACGACCCCATCAAAGTAGACAGTTCATTTAGAAGTCAAAAGGGCTATAAACGATAATATACTTGTTTTTAATGCCATAACTTACGAAAGTTCATTTTTTTTAATTAACTTTGAATTAATTACGTTATGAAAAAAAATAATCAAATCTTAATTGCCTTTTTATCGATTGCTATAATGTTTGCCTTCAATGCTTGTGAAAGAGAAGCCGAACACCACGATTTAAGTACGACAGACATCAACTTGGTGATTAACTCGCCCACAGATACCCAAGAATTTGAAGCTGAGGATACCGTATTCATTAATGCCACGATTGATGCACCTTCAGAAATGCATGG
>CAJBKH010000245.1 GCA_903953615.1 uncultured Bacteroidota bacterium | reverse complement strand
GCATATTTCCAAGCGCCTAGGAAGGTGGCCATGTTTTCGCCTACCCATATAAAAAAACCAATGAGCAAAAAGGATACCACCAAAGGCATGCTGCGTTGATGGCCATTGGTGGTAAACTGCACCTTGGTCCTCCAAAAGACAATGATCAATAAAGACGTGATGTACCAGCGCAAATCGGGTAGGTAATGCAAAGTGAAAAAGTTAGCGTAAATTAAAATGGAAATGGCAGTGGCATACACCATCCCTGGCCAATGCGTTATTTTTAAATCGAACCAACGCCATGCCTGACAGACATAACTACCCACACTGGCATACATAAAACCGCTGTACAAAGGCACATTGCCCACTTTTAAATAACTAAACTCGGGGTAAGCCCACGAACCCTTGCTGACCTTATATATCTCCATGGCCAAGCCAATAAAATGAAACAAGGTAATCACCAACAATTCTGTTTTGGATTCTAACTTTGTGTAGACCATGAAAGCCTGCATGGCTAGGCAAGCCAACAACAGAAAATCATAACGCGGCAAGCCTGGTATGTGCAGGAGTTTGGAAACCACCAACATGCAAAAGATAAAGGCTGGGAACAAGCAAGACAATACTTCCTTAAAACCAAAAGCAAAAAATTCTTTGAAGTATTGCACAGCCTTGGTATCGCTGGGCTGGTGACGGAGTTTAAAAAGTATTATTGAAATCAAATATGGTTTGTTATTTAAAATTATTTAGTCAACTAAGTTGACTATTATTGAATTGGGATTCACCCCATTTTTTACGAGTTCATCCTTTATTAGTTCTGTCGATTTTTCATCTAGCATCAGGTTCACAACCCTTGTCATTGCCTCTTCAGAACTAAAGATAATGATGCTACTTTTATGGATTTTTATAGATAGTATTTCATTCAGACTGATGGCCTTGTCCATACCCGTAAAAAGCAATGTGCCTTTATGAACAGTCAATTCTCCATTGGGTATACTGTAGATGCCGTTGAATAAAAACAAAATGCCGATGATTGAAAATAGCAAAACATAAATATCAAAATAATTGTTCATTTTGAACCATACAAAATCGCCAATTAATATAAATACGCCTATGGTAATAGCGCTACCTTTAAAATAAGCATCGTTGAGGGTTGGGTATAAAATAGCATCGCTTTTGCCATGTTTGTATTTTATCTTTTTTATTAATCGGTAGACCAAATAGAAAATCCATATACAAAATGAAAACACGGTAAAGAGATCGTTATGCAAGAAGGCAGCGCCAAATACAATGAACAAAAATATTGTAACTTCTACAATTGTTTTAATATCATTTTTATACTTTCCCATGTCAGTTTCAAATGTAGGGGATTCCAAATTTTTGGCAAAATAAGTGCACCCTTGGTTTAGACCAAGCCCTTTAAATGCTTGTTAAAATGAAGGGAATGACTAAAAAGCCAATTACATTTTTTTCAAACCAATGCCCACTTGGGTAATCAATTTATCTTTGGTATAACCAAGGATTAAAGTCACACCTGCTTGCTTTGGATCAGACATGCACATCAATTCACCAAAACACATGATCGCTTTAATAGGCGTATTGGCTTTGATTTGATCAACGGTGGTATGATCGGTGATGGTGTAATTATCGATTAACAAGGTGCTTTTAATGGCCGCATTGGCGGTCTTCTTATCGCCATCGGCATGAAAGGTAAAGTAAACGGCTTCTACTGTTCCTGGACGGCAATCGAAAGCCAAGCCCAACCCATCATATATATAATGGCGATCTGTACCTGCAATTTTTTCTATTCTACTTGGTGTGCCAAAGGCTGCTATTAAATCGGCCACTGTTGTATTGGCGGTGACGGTATGCGTACCAATTTTTATCTGACTGGTGTTAACATTCACAACACTGGTATCGGTTTGCGCATTTAAAAATAAAACACTGAATAAAAGGCTAAAAGCGAGGATGATTTTTTTCATTGGATAATTAGAGATTTTGTAGGGCAAATTAAAGCAAAACTTTTTAATTTATAATCGGCTATAAGGCGAAAAACAATCGGCCTTGCCTTCTGCTTGAAACATTTTTTGAAGCTCTGTATCTAAAGTATATAGCACTTCTTTTGGCAACACCACGGTGGTTGTATGGTGAATGGAAGAATGGTTAACAAAGCCCCATTCCTCGCTGTGCTCATCTTCCATGCCATTGTCTAATACAAATTCGAAGGTACCTTCTTCAGCTTCCCTATCGGGACAATCGGTAGCCAAACGCACAAATGCAATTTCTTTTTTTTCGGTTTTGAACCAACCATAATCAAATTGATACGTGAGTACCTTGCTTGTAATGCTGATGATTTCTCGCCCGTAAAAATTCCATAAAATATAACGGCCCATAAAATAGCCCACGATGATTACAAAGGCAGCAATAGGCATGAGCATGGCTTTCATATCAAGCACGCCTACATGGTATATTAAGGTTCCAAAAAAAAGTATAGCCGCAAAAAAAAGTATGACAACTATTATTTTACCGATTGGATTGGCCTGCACTTTGGCAGTGAAATTCAATTGCAAGCCATCGCGCGAAATGTCCACTGTGTTTTTCAAGATGGAAATAAAATGTTAAGGCTTTAAAATTTACGCAACCATTTCTCCGCTTCTTGGCGCTTGTTAAAATAACGCATGGGATAAATATGGTCTTGAAAAAACATGTAAAAATTAGAGGCCAATTTATGAGCAAATGATTTTACTAAAATAGCTTCGGCCTTCACAATGGTTTTACGTTTTGTATTCTCTGCTATGATTTTAAGACGTGCAATTTTATTCCCGTTGGTTTTGTCACCCATAATCAGCAAACGCTTTAAAGAACGACCGGATACAAATGCATCGAGCTCAGCAAACATATCATCTACCTCTGCTTCGCTTTTAATCACACGGTTTGGCAATGTAATCTCAACCGTATCGGTGTTAAGCATCTGTAGTGATTTGAATGGCTTTTGAGGGGCAATCGACATAGCGTGACGTTCTAAATATTGTAACAAATGTATTGAATTTTTTGCAAAATGGGCAAGCAACAATGGTTTACTTGTAAACACATTGATTTAGAATGTCAAAAAAGAGGATCTACTCAAACTGTAAAGTAGACAACTACAAGTTGTAAAATAAAAAATGAAAGGGCAATTAAACCAACATCTTAACAGGCGACTCTAAAAACTCTTTAAGGGTATTTAAGAATTTAGAACCTACTACACCATCGACAATGCGGTGATCGCAACTCAAAGTTACTTTCATAACATTGGTTTTAGCAATCTCGCCTTTTACAATGCCCACAGTTTCTATTACCGCACCAACAGCCAATATCGCTGCATCTGGTGGATTGATAATGCCTGTAAACTCCTCGATACCAAACATCCCTAAATTAGAAATGGTAAAGGTATTGCCGGTCCAATCGGCTGGTTGTAATTTTTTATCTTTGGCTTTTGCGTTGAAGGCTTTTACTTCGGCACTGATGGTTGACAATGATTTTTGATCAGCAAATTTTACCACTGGCACCAATAAGCCGTCGTCTACTGCCATGGCCACACCAATATGTATGTGGTGATTGAAACGGATTTTTGTTCCCAACCAACTTGCATTTACCCATGTGTGTTTTCTCAAAGCCATTGAAGTGGCTTTCACAATCATATCGTTTACAGAAATTTTTACTTCACCACTGGCATTCATTTCAGCACGGGCTGCTAAGGCTTGGTCCATGTTAATCTCCATGGTTAAGTAGAAATGTGGCGCTGTAAATTTACTTTCTGCCAAACGTGCTGCAATGGTTTTGCGCATTTGCGAAACATTGATTTCATCGTAGCTCTCGGTACCGCTTACATAAACAGCACCTGTGCTAGCTGCAGCGGCTGGTTTGTAATTTTCTATGTCGCTTTTTATAATGCGACCATTCTCGCCACTACCTGCAATGGCTGCAATGTCAATGCCTTTATCTTCGGCCAATTTCTTAGCCAATGGCGATGCTTTAATGCGGTTATCGCTATTTGCAACAACTGGTGCACTAGGCACTGCAGCTACTACTGGCGCTACTACTGCAGTGGTTTCTTGCTTGGCTTCTACTGCTTTAGGGGCGCTGCCGCCTCCAGCCAATAGGGCTGTAAAGTCTTCGCCTGCTGCACCAACAATGGCAATTACAGAATCAACAGGGGCTGCATCACCTTCGTTAATTGCGAAATGAAGGATGGTTCCTTTTTCGTAATTCTCAAGATCCATCGTTGCTTTATCTGTCTCAACTTCTGCAAGTATATCACCACTTTTAATGGTGTCGCCAACCTTGTAATTCCATTTGCGTACCACACCTTCGGTCATTGTATCGCTCATTTTGGGCATTTTTATCGCTACCGCCATAATTTCAAATTTATATTAAGTGCAAACCTAACTATAAACAAGCAAATGCGCAAAAGGTTATCGATTCTTTTTATATATATTAATTCCACCCAAGATTTTGGCGTAATTTTGAGCCTTCAATTCCATGGAAAAAATTGCAATTGCCCTACACGGAGGCGCTGGTACCATAGCCCCTCACCTATTGACCCCCGCTTTAGAAAAAGCCTACCTCGCAGGTTTGGAAGCAGCACTCGATGCTGGCTACCAAGTGCTCAAACAAAATGGTTCGGCTACCGAAGCAGTGGCCATGGCAGTTGTAACCCTCGAAGACAATCCCCTTTTTAACGCAGGCAAAGGCGCAGTATTCAATCACATTGGTGGACATGAAATGGATGCCGCCATTATGCAGGGCATCGACCTAAAAGCCGGAGCTGCCTGTGGCGTGCCCTCCATTAAAAATCCAGTATTGTTGGCCAAAGCTATCATGGAAAAAAGCGAACATGTAATGATGGCCAGTCAAGGTGCTTTGGAATTTGCGAAACAAAATGGCATCGCCATCGAAGATGATGCCTATTTTTATACCGAGCAACGCTACCAACAATGGCAAGACATTAAAGGATCCGATAGCTTTCAGCTCGACCATACCGAACAAAAAGGTGAAAAGAAATTTGGCACCGTAGGCGCTGTGGCTTTGGATAGCTATGGCAACCTAGCTGCTGCTACCAGCACTGGGGGCATGACCAACAAAAAATACGGTCGCATTGGCGATTCGCCTGTGATAGGCGCTGGCACTTATGCCAACAATGCCACTTGTGCCATTAGTTGTACAGGACATGGCGAATTGTTTTTACGCAGCGTAGTCGCCTACGATATCAGTTGTTTAATGGAATATAAAAACATGACTTTAAAAGAAGCCTGCGACATCGTAGTATATGATAAACTGGTGAAGATTGGCGGTGAAGGCGGCTTGGTGGCTCTCGATCATTTTGGAAATATCGAAATGCCTTTTAATAGCGAAGGCATGTACCGCGCTAAAATAAGTTTGGATGGCGTGAAAGAAGTGAAGATTTATAAATAATCAATTTCTTAGTATCTTTGTTTTACGATCCATCAATGAAACCTTTTTTTCTAAAATACCTTTTAACTTGCGTGCTTAGTTGCGCCATTTTTGCTACTGCTTTTTCAAAAAATTATTACATAAAAGCTGGTGGCAATGATATTTTCACTGGCAATTCCATTAATGGTGCTTGGGCCACCATTGCCAAAGTTAATGCTACTACTTTCTCGGCTGGCGACTCCATTTTTTTTGAAGGTGGCACTTCCTTTTCAGGCAATATTTATTTATCACCATCGAGCAAAGGCACCCCTAAAAAGCCAATCGTCGTAAGTTCTTATGGCAATAGTCGCGCAACCATTTTAGCAGGCAATGGCCATGGCTTTATGGCTTATAACAATGGTGGCATTGAAGTGCACAATTTAATTTTTGAGGGTTCGGGTTATAAAACCAATACTGGCACTGGTGTTTATTTTTACATGGATGACACTGCCAATAAAAAAAGAAAGCACATAGAGATTCACAACGTAGAAGCTTCGGGTTTTTACAATGCCGGCATACAAGTGGGCAGTTGGCCTACAGATGGCAGCAGAAGTGGGTATGACAGTGTAAAAATCAACCGCTGTTACGCCCATAACAACGGCTTGTGTGGTATTAGCATGTATGGTTATTACAAAGTAATAGACACTGCTTTTTCGCATAAAAATGTTTGGATTACAAGATGCATTGCTGCTTATAACGATGGCATTTTGGGTTATAGCACCCACAGTGGCAGTGGTATTATTGTGGGGCAAGTAGATACCTGCACCATGGAATATTGCGAGGCCTATGAGAATGGCAAAAACAATAATTATGCAGGTGGCGGACCAGCAGGCATCTGGGCTTGGGATTCACGCTCGGTTACCATTCAATACTGTTACGCACACCACAACCGCTCTCAAACTGCCGATGGAGATGGGTTCGATTTAGATGGTGGTGTACAATCTTCGGTGATGCAATACAACTATTCGCACAACAATGATGGTCCAGGTTTTTTAATTGCACAATATGCAGGCGCGCGCCCTATGAAAAATAATACCATTCGGTATAATATCAGCGAACGCGATGGCAAAGGCTTGGGCATATTGGTATGGAGTGGCGACCCTCCAGGATTTATTACTGCTCAGAAAATAGATGTCTACAACAACACTGTTTTTGTAGATACGGTGGGCAATGGTTTTGCAACTGGTGCCATGGCGGTTTTTAACAATTATGGTACAATTAAAGATGTGCGTGTGTGCAACAATATTTTTCTTACAAAGAACAATGCCACAACTGTAAATTTACAACGTACACTCAATTTAAAATTTTATAACAACGCGTATTACGATTTTGGTCAGGGCACCAAATTCATTGACATGGGCACTACCTACACCTCAATGGTGGCGTGGCGCGGTGGTACCGGACAAGAAGTATACAACGGCAAAAATGTGGGCTTTAAATCCGATCCTTTGTTAATCAATCCTGGCAATGCAGGTGCCATTGCCAATGTCGATTCATTAACCACCATTAAAGCGTATCGCTACCAAGCCAGCTCCATTCACATTGGCAAAGGCATCATCATTGATACCCTCTTGGGATTTAACAATTTGGTGCGCGATTTTTACAACGATACCATGGCTTTGAACAACCAATATTCACCAGGGGTGCATGAAATAGATTTACCAAAAGCACAATTTTCTGCGAGCAATACTTGCCAAGGTGCCATCACTAAATTTATTAACCGCAGTTTAAAAAGCACGAGCTATTTATGGCGCTTTGGCGATAGTACAACAGGCAAAGCTTACGCAATTGATCACCTCTACAAAAACGTAGGAAAATACACCGTTACATTGGTTGTAAAAGGTAAATTTGGTTATACCGATTCGATTAAACGCACCATCGAAATTTACGAAACACCGAAAGCTGTTTTTAATACCAACACCATAAATTTCTGTCAGCGCACTGCTGTTGCTTTCAACAATACTACCGCAGGCAATGTTACTTTTTTATGGACCTTCGATGATAGCACCACCGATATTCGCATTAATCCTACCCATGTGTTTAAATACGCAGGCAATCAGACCGTAAAATTAAAAGCCACCAGTTTGTTGAATTGCAAAGACAGTGTGAGTGCTACCTATACTTTCTTCGCACGACCAAAAGCCGACTTTAATTACAAAGGCAATTGTGCTAAATCTGGGGTGTTATTCAGCAGTCAAAGTACCGGTGAATCTTTTTACAAATGGTTGTTTGATGATAGCACTTTTGCTGTTTCAAAAAATATTTCACACAGCTATCAATTTGCTGGCAATAAGCAAGTAAAATTAGCAGTTACATCGAGTAATTTTTGTAGCGATACCATTACAAAATCAGTCCTCATC
>CAJBKH010000244.1 GCA_903953615.1 uncultured Bacteroidota bacterium | reverse complement strand
TCTAATTCTTTATACCCATAGTTCTCATAATTCTGAGAATAGTTAAAGCGATTGGTTTTCTGCATCTCGTTTCTAATAGCAGAGAAAGCACCGTCTGTTCCAAACATTACATCGCCCGATACTTGAACCTCGGTGCCATCTTCTTTTAAAATGATAGCGGTATTGTTTTTAAGATTGGCCTCAGTGCATTTGCAATTAAAGAACAATTTAACATTGGGATATTCCCCCGCCAATTGAATTAATTTTAAATTCAAACCTGCACGTGAAACAGAATTGATGTATTGACCGGCTGTGCCGTATGGTTGATAACTCAATTCGCCAGCCTTGCTGTGCATTTGACGGCCATCCATTGGAATGGCATCGTCTAACACCTGATCGGCCAAACCCACTTTTTTCAAGGCTTCTATACCACGGGTTGAAAGTGCAAGGTTAATAGAACGCCCAGCTTCTGTCTTGCCTTTGCGCATATCATTGCGTCTTTCATACAATTCAACTTCAAATCCCCTTTTAGCTAAACAGATGGCCAAAAGTGATCCACTTAATCCACCACCAATAATGACTGCTTTTTCTTTCATTTTTTAAGATGCTCAAAAGTAGAGAAGATTTTGCTTAAAGGGAAATGATTTTCTAATATTAATGGATTATTAATACCCCACTGCAACTAAGTGCTTGATTCAATTCGATTAATAACTTAAGAAGTACATTGTAAAAATATTTTGAAATGAGTAAACCAATTTGAAAATAAAATCAAGGAACTACATTTTTAAAGGTAAAAAGCCTTCATAATATCACTAAAGCCCTCACTTCTTTGTCCGTTTGAATCCATCAAAACCAATGTGCTTTCTTCGGGTGTAACTTCTGTTTTTCCAAAGCCGATGATGGTGCGATAAGCCTTGCCCAGTTTATTCTGGATATTGTAAATATACTTTGGATAAAGACCGATTAAAGCAGCTAGTGTTTTAAATTGTTCCATTTCTGAAACAGGATAAATCACCATGAAAAGGCCATCTGGGTTTAACAGGGTATTGACTTTCTCGGTTAATACATTCTGGGGTAAAGTATCACTGTGCAAAGCCATATTTTTATTTGCATTTGGACCTTGCAGATGCTTGGAAAAATAAGGGGGATTGCAAACAATTAAATCGTAAAGTGTCTCAGAATGATAGGTTGTAAAATCTGCGTTCAATAGTTCAATTTGTTGTTTAAACACCGAAGCCTGTATATTTAAATCGGCTTGCTGATAGGCTATGGTGTTTAATTCAATAGCGGTAACCTTTGCCTTTGGATATTGTTGGGCCAGCATCATGGCAATAACGCCAGTGCCAGTGCCAATATCCAAGCAGTGTTTGGGATTCTCAAATTTTGATAGCGCACCTAATAAACAACCATCGGTATTCACCTTTAAACCTTCGGTTTGGTGCAGTATACTGAATTGTTTAAAATGAAACATATAAGACCAGTTGGCAGTGGTTTAGTTGGCTATATTACAGTTGATTTTATTTAAAAATATAATCACCAATTGTCATCCTGAGCCTGTCGATTGTCATCCTGTCCCGATAGCTATCGAGGATGTCAAAGAATGGTATTAATTAGAAGCAGCGTTCGGATTGAACAAAGCAACCTTGCGTTCTTTCAAGGTGTCATCTTCTAGATAATCATCGTAAGTACTGTTGCGATCTATCATGCCCAATGGCCCAATTTCAATAATACGGTTCGCTACTGTATTGATGAATTCGTGGTCATGGCTATAAAATAATAAGGTGCCTTTATAGTCGATGAAACTGTTGTTCAAAGATTGTATACTTTCCAAATCCAAGTGGTTGGTAGGCTCATCGGAGATAATCAAATTAGGACTCTCCAACATGGTTTTACTCAACATGCATCTTACTTTTTCGCCACCACTCAACACAGATGCTTTTTTCAAACTCTCTTCGCCACTGAATAACATTTTACCTAAGAAGCCACGCACAAATGTTTCGTCTTTTTCTTTTGAAAATTGTCTTAACCAATCAACTAAACTCAAATCAACACCTTCGAAGTACTGTGAGTTATCGTTGGGGATGTAGGACTGTTTAATTGTAATACCCCATTCTGCAGTGCCTGTATTAGGTTTTTCATCGCCTCTTAAACATTCAAATAATTTGGTAATGGCCAATGCGTTTTTACATAAGAAGGCCACCTTATCGCCTTTGCGAATAGAGAAACTAATATTGCTAAATAAGGCTACACCTTCGTGCTTATAGCTAAAATTCTCAACGTTTAAAACCTGATCGCCCGCCTCGCGTTCTTGTATAAAGAACACAGCAGGATATTTACGTGTTGAAGGTTTTATCTCTTCAATATTCAATTTGTCAATCATCTTACGTCTACTCGTAGCCTGTTTGCTTTTGGCAACGTTGGCACTGAAACGCATGATAAAATCCATCAATTCTTTTTTCTTCTCTTCAGATTTTTTATTTTGATCTGAACGTTGTTTCAATGCTAATTGAGACGATTGGTACCAGAAACTATAGTTACCACTATAGGTGGTTATTTTATTAAAGTCTATATCGGCCACGTGGGTACAAACTGAATCTAAGAAGTGTCTATCGTGTGATACAACCAATACGGTGTTTTCAAAATTGGCTAAGAAATTCTCCAACCATTTAATGGTATCAACATCTAAGTCATTCGTAGGCTCATCCATTAACAAGATATCAGGATTGCCAAACAAAGCTTGTGCTAATAAGACCCTTACTTTTTGGTTGTTGCTTAATTCATGAACCGTTCTATAATGCAAGTCGTCGCTAATACCTAAATCATTCAACAATGATCCAGCATCGCTCTCTGCATTCCAACCTTGCATTTCAGCAAATTTTTCCTCAAGCTCACTGGCTTTTATGCCGTCTGCATCGGTAAAATCTTCTTTGGCATAAATCAATTCTTTTTCTTTAATGATTTCGAACAATTGCTTGTTGCCCATCATTACAGTCTCTAATACTTGTAAATTATCAAACTCAAAGTGATCTTGTTTCAATACACTCATGCGTTTTCCTTTTTCTATGTCTACACGCCCAGTAGTAGGATCGATTTCGCCCGATAAGATTTTTATAAAGGTAGATTTTCCGG
>CAJBKH010000243.1 GCA_903953615.1 uncultured Bacteroidota bacterium | reverse complement strand
GGTAAAGCAACTTATAGGCAAAGATACCTTTGCTGATCAATGGCCAAAAGAATCGACTTATGCTGTTGTTTTGAAACTGGTTTCGAATGCAGGATGTACAGATTCAATTCGCAAAAATGCATACGTATGGCCAATGCCAGTGGCACTGTTTAAAATTGATTCTGCAAAACAATGTTTAAGATCCAATCTGTTTAAGTATCGCAATTACAGTGCTGCAAAAGATGGGCAGTTGCGTTACCAATGGGCCCTTGGCAACGGCTACAATGCCATCCAAAAAGATACGCAAATGCGCTATGCAAATCAAGGATCTTATACTGTGCAATTAATTGCAAGTTCGGTTAAGAATTGTAAGGACACACTCCAACAAATTGCCTTGGTGCATCCAATGCCGAAGGCTTTGTTTGGAATCAACGACAGTACCCAATGTCTGAATAGCCAAAATTTTGTTTTTACCGATAAGAGTACCATCGCCTACGGAAGCTTGAACCGCCAATGGACATGGGGCGATGCTGGTTTAGATACGGCCAAAATGATGGTCCATTATTTTGCAAAAGATACTTTGTTTAAAAATAGATTGGTGTCTGTTAGCGATCAAAACTGTAGGGATACTGCCCATTTATTTGTTGAGACTTATTCGGTTCCAAAGCCTAATTTCAATGTGAATGACACCGATCAATGTTTGGCACTTCAGAATTTTCAAATGACTAATTTGAGTAAAATTAAACAGGGGACTTTGGGCTATCAATGGTTATTTGGCGATGGGAATTCCGCGAGCTCAAGCAATGCCAAGCATGTGTATGCTTTGCCTGGCAATTATACCATTCAACTCACCGCCATTTCTAATTTTGGCTGCAGAGACAGCCTCTCAAAATTGAATTTGGTATACCATCAACCCAAGGCCAAACTATTGGTGAATGACAGCGACCAATGTTTAAGATTTAATAAGTTTATATTGACTGGTAATTCTACCATTCAACAGGGGAGTATCACTACTTATTTTTGGGATACTTCGGGCTTAAATGTTTTAGGATCTAAAGACAGAACACTTGTATTTGGGTCTTTTGGTACTAAAGTGTTAAGCTATAGTGTGCAGAGTGATAAGGGTTGTTTAGACACCCTCTATCAAACGCTCACTGTGCATCCAATGCCTACAGCCACATTTACCATCAATGATTCAGTGCAATGTGCGCAGAACAATCAATATCTATTCAATGCCACCTCGCGCATCGCTTATGGTACGCTCAAGCATCATTGGTTCTTGGCGCAACAGTACCGCGATTCAGGTAGTCAAATTAGCAGAACATTTAACCAAGCCGATACACCCATCATTCAATTGGTAACGGTATCAGATCAATCCTGTACAGACACCCTTGAACGATTGGTGTATGTGCAGCCAAGTCCAAAAGCATTTTTTACCTTGAATCAATCGGGGCAATGTTTAAAAATCAATCAATTTAATGGCTTGAATAATTCAACATTAGAGCATGGTGATATGCGTTTTGTTTGGCGTATAGCCGATGGTTTTACCAGCACGGATACGAACATCAACCATCGCTTTAATAAGCATGGGGATTATAAAATACACTTATGGGTAAGCAGCCAGTATGATTGTGTAGATAGTTTTGATACGACTGTTTTGGTGCACCCTGAACCCAATGTTTTGTTTTCGGTGAATGATGCGCGTCAGTGTTTAAAGGACAATCAATTTGTATTTAATAATCTGTCGACAATAGACAGCACCAATATGTCGTTTCATTGGAATTTTAGTGATGGCGATACGAGCAATTTGAAGGCGCCCACCCATCAATATAAATTATATGGCAACTATAAGGTGAAGGTAATTGCCAAATCGGCTTATGGTTGCCAAGATTCTGTTATACAATTAATAGTGGTGAGTCCTATGCCAAAGGCTGCTTTTAATGCAAAAGATTCTGATCAATGTATTAATGCGCAAAGTTTCGATTTCATCAATACATCTTCAGTTCAAACAGGCGCACTTAAAAGCCATCTATGGACTTTAAATGGGCAATCGGTAGCAACTTGGAATGTTAGTAATTTTAAATTCAATCAAGTGGGCACATTACCCGTGCGTTTAATTGAAATTAGTGATAGTTTGTGCAGTGATACCGCTTCAAGTACCATTGTAGTGTATGC
>CAJBKH010000242.1 GCA_903953615.1 uncultured Bacteroidota bacterium | reverse complement strand
CCAGAGAGGTCTTGGGATTTTGAAACAAGCATTTATCTCTGATTTTAAAACTAATAAAATATGACTAAAAAAGTAAAGACCTCACGATTCTGTGCAAGCCTCAACCAATCGAAACTATTGTGTTTTAATTTCAATATTCAATTTCAAAAGTTCGGTTCAAAAAATAAAAAATTTAAATACATATATATCATGAAAAGTTTAATCAATTCAGTACGTTTAATGGGCCATGTTGGCGCAACACCTTCAGTAAAAAGTTTCGACAATGGCAACAAAGTCGCCAAGCTTATTTTAGCCACCAACGAGCGCCAAAAAAATGCAAAAGGCGAAACCATCGCCATCACCCACTGGCACAATTTAGTGTTCTGGGGCAAGCAAGCCGAGCTCATCGAAAAGTACATCGGCAAAGGCGAGCGCATTGCCATCGAAGGCACCCTGGCCAACCGCTCTTACGAAACCAAAACAGGCGAGAAAAAACAAATCACCGAAGTGCGTGTCGATAGCTTCGAATTTGTCAGCAGAAAAACGCAAACTGCCAATGCAGCTAAAGCCTCCGATGTGGCTGATGATTTGCCATTTTAGTTTAAAAGTTATTAGTTAATTGTTATTGGTTATTAAGGGGGAATGCAATAGGCAATAGGCCTTAGGGTGAAAGTTATAAATTATTTGTTAATTGTTATTAAGGAAAATCCTTAACCGCCCTAATAACCTAATAACCTAATAACTTTTTGTTATTAGTTAATCGTTAATAGTTATTAAGGGAAAACCAAGTCCCCTATTAACCTAATAACCTAATAACCTAATAACCCAATAACCCAATAACAAATAACTCAATAATCAAGATATAAAAACTATGCAGCCGAAAGCGCCCCCTTTTGAAGTGGGGCCTTTTGGCGTTTTATGGCCTTGAGAAGGCGCGCAATTTAGCCACTCAAATATCTCCCCAATTGGTCAAATTAACCGCAATGTTGTTACCTCGATTTTTATAACAAATACCCTCAACACTAGAGCTTCAATCGCAAACAACGTGTGTTAGCGCAATTTTTAGAGGTCCTTTTCCTTTTCAAACGCATGCAAAAAATTCCTAAATTCTGCGTAAATTTGCACCTCATTTTATACATTTAGAAACACGTATGGTCAAAAATTCTTATTTAAGTAATGCCGATGTCAACTACATTGACGATTTGTACAAGCATTACCAAAGTGATAAAGAATCAGTGGATTTTGGTTGGCAAAAATTCTTCGAAGGTTTCGACTTCGGCTCTGGCAAAAGCTTCGGCAGTGGCGAGGCCATTAGCGAAGATGCCCTCAAAGAAATCAATGTACTGAATTTAATTAATGGTTACCGTTCCCGCGGTCATTTGTTCACCCATACCAATCCGGTAAGAGAGCGTAGACAGTATACCCCAACCCTCGATTTGGCCAATTTTGGTTTGAACGAAACCGACCTCGATAAAACCTTTAATGCCGGCGTTGAAATCGGTCTTGGTGCTGCCACCTTGAAAGACATTATCGCAGCGCTTAAAAAAACCTATTGCGAAAGCATTGGTGTGGAATACTTGCACATCGATGATCCCATTCGCATTGAGTGGTTGCGCAGATTAATGGAGACCACCCAAAACCAACCCAACCTTTCCATCGAAGAAAAGAAACAGTGCTTGTATAAATTGAACCAAGCCACTGCTTTCGAAAACTTCATCCATACCAAATTCATTGGTCAAAAACGTTTTTCTTTAGAAGGTTTAGAATGCTTAATTCCTGCCCTCGATTCAGTAGTGCACTATGGTGCCGAGCTGGGTGTGCAAGAGTTTGTAATGGGCATGGCCCACCGCGGTCGTTTAAATGTATTGGCCAATATTTTTAATAAAACGTATTCCGATATTTTTAGCGAGTTCGAAGGCAAAGTGTTTCAAGACGACCAATTCGAAGGCGATGTAAAATACCACTTAGGCTATAGCACTGTTGTACCTACCCCGCATGGTAAAGAAGTTAAAATAAAATTAGCACCCAACCCATCGCACCTCGAGGCAGTAAACCCTGTGGTAAAAGGCATGGTGCGCGCTAAGCTCGATCATGTTTACAATGGCGATCAAGATAAAATATGTGCCATCTTAATCCACGGTGATGCAGCGGTGGCTGGTCAAGGTATTGTATACGAAGTGGTGCAAATGAGCGGATTAGACGCCAACAAAATTGGTGGTACCATGCACATTGTAACCAATAACCAAATTGGATTTACGACTAATTATACCGATAGCCGTACCAGTATTTATTGTACCGATGTGGCCAAAACCACCAATTGCCCAGTGTTCCATGTGAATGGCGATGATGTTGAAGCAGTGGTACATACCATTAAAATGGCCATGGCGTATCGCAATGAATTTAATACCGATATTTTTATTGATTTATTAGGCTACAGAAAATATGGTCATAACGAAGGTGATGAGCCGCGTTTTACCCAACCACTTTTATACAAAATTATTTCAACGCATCCGAATCCAAGAGAAATATACAAAGAGAAATTAATTGCACGTGGCGAAATTGATGCAGCCATTGCAGAAGAAATGGAAGTGCATTTCAAACAATTGTTGCAAGACAAATTGGATGATGTGAAACAAGAAAAAGCACCACTGTCTAAAATGAAAATTGAAGATGTTTGGAAGGATTTTCATTTCCCTAAAAGAGAAGATTTTGAACAAGCGACTGATACCACTTTCGATGTTAAAAAATGGAAAGAACTCGCAGAAAAAATTAACCAATTGCCTGCGGATAATTTGCCGATTAAAAAAGTACAGCAGATTTATGAAGGCCGTTTGAAAATGATCAAAGACAACAAGTTCGACTGGGCCATGGGCGAGTTAATGGCATATGCCACTTTGTTATCTGAAGGGCATGGTGTGCGCTTGGCGGGGCAAGATGTAGAGCGTGGTACTTTCAGTCATAGACATGCATTAATCAAGAAAGAAGATTCAGAAGCAGAGTATGTGCCCTTGAATCATATCAGCGAAAAACAACCGCGTTTTTATGTTTACAATTCCTTGTTAAGCGAATATGCTGAATTGGGTTTTGAATACGGTTATAGCGCGTCAACTCCTAGCCATTTAACCATATGGGAAGCGCAGTTTGGCGACTTTGGTAACGGCGCTCAAATTATGATCGATCAGTTTATAGCCAGCGCTGGCACCAAATGGGGACAGTACAGTGGCTTAATGCTAATGATGCCACATGGTTATGAAGGTCAAGGTCCAGAGCACTCATCCGCACGTTTAGAAAGATTTTTACAACTGTGTGCAAACAACAATATGCAAGTGATTAATTGCACCACACCGGCCAATTATTTCCATGCCATTCGCAGACAATTGAAACGCAATTTTAGAGTGCCTTTAGTAGCCATGACACCTAAGAGTTTATTGCGCCATCCATTGTGCAATAGCACCATCGAAGATTTTACCACAGGTACTTTCCAAGAGATGATAGGCGACACCTATGCCGATGCTAAGCAAGTGAAAAAAGTATTGATTTGCACTGGTAAAATATATTATGAATTGTTGGCCAAGCAACAAAGCGATGCAAGAAAAGATGTGGCGATTATTCGCTTAGAGCAAATGTATCCTTTGCCAGAAAAACAATTGCAAGCGTTTTACGAGCAGTATACCAAAGCCGATTTCTATTGGGTGCAAGAAGAACCAAAGAACATGGGTGTATGGATGCATTTCTGTCGTTATGATTTGCCTATGCATTTGAAATTTATTGGTAGAAAAAGCAGTGCGAGTCCGGCAACAGGCTTTAAGAAAATGCACGACAAAGAACAAGCAGCTATACTTGACGAAGCGTTTGCTTAAGGTCATAGAAATACTAAACCATACAATAAAGCGTTCTAACACCATGACAAAATATAGTTCGATACTTTTCTTAGCATTGTTCAGCTTATGGGCTTGTAAAAAATCAGATGATGGCACCAGAACCAAAGTTGGTTTTTACAGCATGGATAGCACAGCTGTAGAAAGCAGTTTGAGTTTATTTGTAGACAATGAATTCAAAGGCAAATTGCCGATTCGTAAAAACGAACCTACTTGTGGCGATAGCACTTTGTTGTTTATTGTACTTGATGGTAAAAAACACCAGTTAGATGTGAAGAACGACAATGGCGATTTTAAGAATTCGGAATACATAGAAATTACGGCTACCAAATGCGGAGCAGGGTCTGGTAAGAATCACAAACATGTAGATGGCAGAAATGGTAGCACTTTAAGTAGGATGACCGATGCCGACTGCGCTACCATGGGCTTTACCCGATAAGCGACATGCAACTTTTCTATAAACAATACGGCACTACTGGTACCCCTCTTTTTATTTTACATGGCATTTTCGGCATGTTAGACAATTGGCACAACATTGCTAAAAAATTATCCGAGCATTATACCGTTTATACTATCGATGCCCGCAACCATGGACAGTCGCCCCACAGCGATGAAAGCGGTTACCAAGTGATGGCAGAAGATGTCATTGAATTAGCAAATAATTTACACATCGATAGGTTTATCTTAATGGGGCATAGCATGGGCGGTAAAACAGCTTTGTGGATTGCTAATCAATATCCTGAACGCATACTCAAATTGATAGCGGTTGACATTGCACCCAAGCGATACAAGGCAGGGCATGTGGCCTATTTCAAAGCCTTCGAAGAAATTAATTGGAGTGCATTTACCACACGCAAAGAGATCGATGAAGCCTTGATGGCTTATGAAGCCAATATGGGCGTGCGTTTGTTTTTAGCCAAGAACATCGAACGCAACGAAGCAGGCACATTCAGTGTGAAAGCGAACATACCTGCTTTGAAAAACGCTTATGATGAAATTATTGGTGAGTTGCATTTTACTTCGGTCTACGAAGGCGAAACCTTGTTTGTTTTAGGCGCCAATTCCCATTATTTAAATGAGGATGACAAGCCTTATATTTTAGAACATTTTCCAAAAACGCAATTCGTCAGCATACCCAATGCAGGACATTGGGTGCATGCCGATAATCCCTTGGCATTTGTTGCGGCCTTAGAAGCTTTCTTATAAAGCTTTTCTAAGCAGACATTACCATGATCATCAAGAATACAAAGATGATGGCGAGGTAAACCACGATTTTAACGGTGTCGTTGTCCTTGGCATGCAGTTCACTGTAAGGATACATTTTTTTGTTCATAGGCGTGTTGGTTGTTAGCTAGTTTTATTCACGAAGTATGCCGTTACTGTAAATGGAATGGCCTACACGTTTATAATACTAAAATTCAGTCATTTAAATTTTATTGACACGCTTAAAATTCAAGCCTTTTTCTCTCTCCTTTCTCAATATGAGAATTTGAAAATCAAAATGTAAAAACTAACACCTCTTAAAAAACATACCAACTAGTATGTTTTTTCATTTTAAGATTTTGTGATTTTTTTATTTTGAGATTTTCTATTGAAAAAATAGACCTGCATAAAATTTCATTTAGGCAGCAATGAAGGGTAATCCTGCGAAAGAAAACCATTAACATTGAACAATCCACAATTACAATTAAATGCGAGACGTGCGCGTTGAGTCCATCCCGATAGCAATCGGGACGTAAAAATTTCATTTTGTCAGACTATGAAGGGTGGATTGTGCGGCAAGACAAGGTGAAATTTTCTATTCGTGGTGGGCTTTTACTCGCTTCACTCATGAGAGCGCCTTCGGCTTAGTTTTGGTTACTTTTTTGCCCATCAAAAAAGTAACAAAGCATCAGAAAAAAAAGCTCTGTTGAGTCATTGAGTAAATCTTTCATTTTAGGCAGCTATGGAGGGTGGCCTGCGTGAGATGCTCCACCTCAGGTGGATGAAATTCTCTATACGTTGGGGCTTTTACTCGCTTCTCTCATGAGAATGCATTCATCAAAATTGGCTTCCAATTTCAATGCAAATTTTAACATCAATTATTAATTATCAATTAAATTATTAAAAGTCTAGCAACAAGGTTTAACTGCATTCTGCCTATAAAAATACATCGAAGTAACTAACCTTCCAAACAATCGTAGGAATGACGAAGTATTACTGCCGACTGTTTACTGATGAATTAAAGACCGAGTTGTACGGAAATCATCTATCATTATACTTATTTGATAAATTCCTGCAGCCAATGGGAATTTATCGGCATCCCATACATATGTAAAAGTAGAATTTTGATCAGCTTCTATTTCAAACTCAAACAACACTTGTCCCATAGCATTTTGAATTTTCATACCAATCGGTCTGTTTTTTGAATTGCTAAAATGCAAGGTAAAATTATTGGTAAATGGATTCGGATAAATGCACCAATCTAAATTGCTATTTTGTATTTTATGCAAGCCAACCGTATTGTCGATCACTTGCGAGAAGGTATCGCTGCAAAGATTGCTATTCGTGGCTTTAAGCACAATGGTGTGTTGGCCTTTCGTACTAAAAACATGACCCAATGTTTTTTTATTTTGATTCAAGGGTACTTGATCCACAGTCCAAAAGTAAGTCTGTAAATTGGTATCGCTTGCCATTAAATAAACACTGTCGTTTAAATGTTTGTAGGTAAAATTTGCCGATGGCAAAGCATCAACAGTTACGATTTGTGAAAGCTTGTTGCTGCAACCATTTTTATTTGTTGCGGTTAAGGTAATATCATAAGAACTGATGTTGCTGTAAATATGTTTCGGAATAAATAAATTTGAAGTGCTGCCATCGCCCAAATCCCAATAATATGAACTGTCGCAGACACTCGTATTGTTAAGTGGCATGGTGTCGCCATAGCAATGGTTGTAGGCTACAAAGTTAACTACAGGCAAAGGATTGATGAGGACGGATTTTGTAATGGTATCGCTACAAAAATTACTCGATGTAACTGCTAATTTTACTTGCTTATTGCCAGCAAATTGATAGCTGTGTGAAATATTTTTTGAAACAGCAAAAGTGCTATCAT
>CAJBKH010000241.1 GCA_903953615.1 uncultured Bacteroidota bacterium | reverse complement strand
CAATTTACAGTTAACAATTCCGCATTGTTAAGGACTGACTTAGGAATGTAACAAGTACCATTGATATTGGTATAATATACTTTATTAGTTCCTGATATCTCAATGGCAGCACCCGATAATTTTTCATTGTTACTATCTGTAACTGTGATTAAACACAACCCATCGGTATTAACAGCATTTGTTGATACTTGTGCTGCGAATATTAAAACGAGTATAGTTATTATCTTTTTGATGTTACAAAATTGCAGTCTTAAGATTAGCGCTGTATCATTCCAATATTATCTAATTGTTAATTTTTAACACACAATCATTGTTGTGTTAAAACCTAGTTCACACAACACTTCAACTGTAACAATAGCTTAGGTTTGTAGTGACTTAAACTTAACATCCAAAAGCACAAAATAACCTAATTATCATTTAAAATTAAGATAAAATTAACACAGCATTTTGACCTTTGTGCCCATGATTTACCATCTTAAAACCATTGTATTCTTTTGTTTCTTCTCTTTACTCTCTTTACAACTAGTTGCACAAACAGGTACCATTAGTGGCACTGTGTTCGATTCAACAAAAAATGTACTATTCTCTGGTGTCAATGTTTCTATTAAAGGCACCAACCAAGGCAGTGCTACTGACAAAAACGGGGTATTTACGATTACCAATGTTGCAATTGGCACTTATACACTAAGCTTGAGTCACACCGGCTATAATACTGTTGAAGTAATGAATGTGGTGGTAACAGAAAATGCCACAACAACTATTAACCAAACAAGCATGACCATTTTCGTTAGAAAAATAGGAACTGGTAAAATTGTCGCAAAGAGAAAAACCAATACTGAAAAGGCGGTGATTCAAGAAGTGAAAAAGGCGGAGGCAGTAGTTTCGGCTGTTTCTTCTGAAGAGTTAAACAAAACACAAGCCACCGATGCAGCCAAAGCAGCTGCAAGAATACCAGGTGTTACCTTAATGGAAAACCGTTTCATTATGTTGCGCGGTTTAAGTCAACGTTATAACAGCGTTCAAATAAATAACATTAATGCACCGAGCACCGAGGTTGACAAACGTGCTTTCTCTTTCGATTTAATACCATCCAGCATGTTGGATAAAATTTTGATTTACAAATCGGGTGCGGCCGAATTGGCGGGCGACTTTGCAGGCGGTGTTATTAAATTGTATACCAAGAGCAATGTAGAAAAAGATTTCTTAACTGTAAACTTAGGGTTTGGTATTCGTTTAAATACCACGTTCCTTTCACATCAAAATAACAACGTAAGCAGTGGTTCTGATTTATGGGGCTACGACAATGGCAGTCGCGCATTGCCTTCGACTTTTCCAAGCACCTTGGCGGGCCTTTCTAACCAAACTGCCATGTCCTATGGTCGCAACTTCCAAAACAACTACCAATTAAACTCAACAGTAGCACCCATGGATTTTGGTGCAGGCATTAGCTTTGGCAAGAACCTTAAATTGGGTAAGAAGATGAGTTTGTTTACCGTTAACAATATTAGCTATTCTACCAATTACCAATATTCCTCAATTAGCAGATACCGTTATCAAAACGATCAAATTGATTATGTACGTCAAATGTTTAATTATACTGACGAGAACTATTCAATAGAATCAAAAATAAGTGCCTTGAGCAATTGGTTGATAACCTTGAATAAAAACAATACCATTAGTGTTAAAAACATGTACAATCAGATTGGAGAAAACGAGACTACCATTCGTAAAGGGGTGAATCCAACGGAAAGACCAAACACTGAATTTAAAAATTACGGTTTCCATTATACCAGCAGAAGTATTTATTTTGGTCAACTAGAAGGTATCCATAAATTAAATACCATGGGTGATAAATTGACATGGACCGGCGGTTATAGCTCTGTAAAAAGAAACGAACCCGACTACAGAAGATTTAGGACTTATAGAACAGAAGGTTCAGACGACCCATACACCATGATAGACCCTCCAAGTTCAAGCTTATTTGATGCCGCACGTTTTTATTCTGATTTGAACGAGCACACTGTTTCTGGAACTATCAATTACGAGAAAAATTTTAATAACCCATTCGATAGTACTAAAAATATTATTATCAGAGCAGGCGCTTATGCAGAAGAAAAATCGAGAGAATTTGCAGCCCGTTGGTTTGGTTATGTTTACCAAGGCAGTGGTGTAGTAAAAGATGCCTTCTTACAACAGCCCATCGATCAAATTTTTAAATCAGAAAACATAAATACCAAATCAGGATGGCGCCCAGCGGAAGGTACCAACCCTAACGACAAATACACCGCTACCAATCAATTGAAAGCAGGTTATGTTGGCGCTACGATCCCTATGAACCGTTTCAGTGTTTCATTAGGTGTAAGAGCAGAACAGTTTGCCCAAAATTTAAAAAGTGCAACCCAATCGTCTACTATAGATGTTAAATTAGATAGCTTAAATATTTTACCATCTATCAATATGTCGTATTACCTTAACGACAAAAGCTTAATCCGTTTGGCATATAGCAAAACCATTAACCGCCCTGAGTTTAGAGAGCTAGCACCATTCGTTTATTACGATTTCGTATACGATGTAAACATTGTAGGTAATCCAAATTTGAAATCAGCTGTGATTGATAATCTAGATTTCCGTTATGAAGTTTATCCTTCTTCTGACGAGACTGTTAGTTTTGGTGTGTTCTATAAAAACTTTACCAATCCAATTGAAAACTATGTGCAACCCATTGGATTAAGTCAACAATACACTTTAAAAAATGCGAAACAAGCCACTAATTTTGGTTTAGAAGTTGAGTTAAGAAAATCTTTGGACAACATGACCCAAAATAAATTCTTAAAGAATTTGTCAGTTGTCATGAATGCCTCTTTAATCTATAGCCAAGTTAATTTAGGCGACGATTCTACCTTAAGTCAGGCGCGCACAAGAGCTTTACAAGGACAATCGCCCTACATTGTAAACGCAGCCTTATTTTACAACAACGAGAAAAAAGGGTTGACCGCAAATTTATCATACAATATCTTTGGCAAACGTATTGCTTATGTAGGTAATAATATTTTCCCTACCGTATATGAAATGCCGCGTCAAGCAATCGACTTAACCATCGGCAAAGAAATTAACAAACGCTTGAATTTTAAATTTGGTGTGAGTGATATATTGAACTTTAAACACCGTTTGTGGCAAGATACCAATGGCGATGGAAAAATCCAATATAACACCGCTAAAACAGATCACGAATTATTGAGTTTTAGAAGAGGACAAATGTTTAGCTTTAGTTTCTCTTATAAAATTAAATAGACTTTGAATCACAAAAACAAAGAAAGCCGTTTGCACCAATGCAAGCGGCTTTTTTTATGCAAAATGTATTAATGCTGCAATAACATAAAACAGCAAACAATAAACATTATTTAAAACCGAATTAATATAACCATAACACTGCGCAGCAACCTTTGCACTATAAAAATCAAACAAAAAAATAGTATGAAATTTAAATTTTTAACCTTGGGAATTATTGCAACAGTTGCTGCATTCACATTCTCTTCTTGTACCAAAACCATAACTAAAGAAGTGGTCATTACAAAATTTGACACATTTATTGCACAACCGCCAGCTATCTACACAGAATTAACTGGTTCTTTGGCTACTCAATCATTAGATGCTACTAAAAAATATCTAATTGTTGGTCAAGTATTCATAGAGAGTGGTTCAGTTTTAACCATCCCTGCAGGTACTAAATTATTTGGCCAAAAAAGCTCTAAAGGTACTTTAGTAGTTAAGCCAGGTGGAAAAATTATTGCTGATGGTACTGCTACTAGTCCAATTATCTTTACTAGTAACCAAGATAAAGGCGCTAGAGAACAAGGTGACTGGGGTGGTATTGTTATGTTAGGTAAAGCTAACATCAACCAAAACTCACCAGCTATCGAAGGTATTACACCTGCAGTTACTTATGGTACTTTCCAAAGTACTGCTAACGATAACGATAACAGTGGTGTTTTAAAATATGTACGTATTGAATATGCTGGTATCGCGATTACTCCAAACAACGAAACCAATGGTTTAACCATGGGTGCAGTTGGTAATGGTACAACTATTGACTACGTTCAAATATCTTACGGTGGCGACGATTCTTACGAGTGGTTCGGTGGTACTGTTAATTGTGCACACTTAATCGCTTTCGGTGGTTGGGATGATGATTTCGATACTGACTTCGGTTTCAGTGGTAAAGTGCAATACGCTATCGGTATGCGTGACCCTTTCAACGCTGACCAATCTGGTTCAAACGGTTTCGAATCTGATAACGATGCTTCTGGTTCAACTGCAACGCCTAAAACTTCTGCTGTATTCTCTAACGTAACTTTATTAGGTCCAGTTTACGATTCAGCTAAAGCTTCTTTCAGCGGCAACTATTTACACGCTTTACACCTTAGAAGAAATACTGAATTGTCTTTATTTAACTCTGTTATCGTAGGTTACCCAATTGGTTTAAACTTAGATGGCACTTTAGCTAACTACACAAGTGGTGCTGCAGTATTGGATAACAATATCTTAGTTTGCCCAGGTGTTAAAGGAAAATCTCAACGTGCATTCTTCGCTGGTTCTGCTGCTGATGCTAACGTTTCTACCTACTGGAAAACAACTAAATCTAACACAGTATTTACTTTAAACAATCCACAAGCAACTGCTGGTACTTTGGTTTACTCCAAAACATTTGCTGATGCTGGTATCGAGCCAACTTTAATCATGGGCTTCAATACAGTAGCTGGTGTTTCTGGTGGTACTTACCCTGCAAACCCTAACTTGGCTTTATTCTCTGGTTCAACCCAAAGTGGTGCTAAATTTACAGATGCTAAATTATCTACTTGGTTCAATAACACTACAAGTTTCAAAGGTGCATTTGGTTCAAACGATTGGTCTGATGTTTGGTCAAACTTCAACACTCAAAACTTGACTTACTAATTAAAGAAGTAGTATTCTTTTCATATAAAATTAAGAAGCGCCCGATTATTCGGGCGCTTTTTTTGTGCGCCCTAATTTGATAAAAAAAAGCCACAGATTCACAGATGAAATCCATCTTTATCTCACAGAATATTAAAAAAAACAGAGAATGATTAAACATGCTACTTCAAAAAAAAGAACTTCAGTCGAATGCGAGACGTGCGCGATGAGTCCATCCCGATAAAAATCGGGACGTAAAATTTTCATCTTGTCAGACTATGAAGGGCGAGCCTGCGCGAGAAGACCAATTGAAATTTTCTATGCGTGGTGGGCTTTTTTGGTTACTTTTTTGCCCACACAAAAAAGTAATAAAAGCTTAGTTTTTATGCGAAACCATTTCTCAAGGCAGAACATTAGTCGAATGCGAGACGTGCGCGTTGAGCCCATCCCGATAAAAATCGGGACGTAAAATTTTCATCTTGTCAGACTATGAAGGGTTGAATGCGCGGCAAGACAAGGTGAAATTTTCTATGCGTGGTAGGCTTTTACTCGCTTCGCTCATGAGAACGCCTTCGGCTAAGTTTTGTTACTTTTTTGACCACACAAAACCACGAAGTCGCAGCGAAGCTAAAGTAAGAGAGTCAGCTTTGCAAGGCAAAGCTCCATCGCAACAAATTATTTACAAAATACAACCAAACCATAGGGCCCATCCTGATAGCTTTCGAGAAGTAAAATTTTCTTTATCCAAACAAGAAGAGTAGACCTTATTGAGCAAACCAATAAAATTTGTTATAAACTTAACCATGTGTTGACATACGCAATGCAACTTGCTTGCTTGAACAACGCCCTAAAATATCTATCTATTGGACTTGTATACGGCATTGAAATTTTCATCCTCTTCCCTCCTATTCTAATACTTGCAATTACAAGCTTACTATTCAGTACTTTTTTAAAAAAGAAAAAAGCATAGGCACTATTACTCTGTTATACATAACAGTAAAATCAATCTGAAATCTTGTGTACTTTATTAGTAGTTTGTTTTTTCTAAGTCTTTTTCACGCTTTAACGCTTACTAGTGATAATTAGTCATAAGTATAATCCCTACGGGATATTGAGGTAGTGGTTAGGTCGTAATTTAAAGATGTTTTGTCCCTACGGGACAAGAAGCACTTTAGTAAATTCTTAAGCGTTAAATTTAATCTGTGGTATTCGTTGACTGACCGATACCTTATTATCGCTTTTTGTTAAAACTTAGTTATAAGTATAATCCCTACTAGATATTGAAGCTTTGGGTAGGTGACACTTTACAGATGTTTTGTCCCTACGGGACAAGAAGCACTTTAGTAAATTCTTAAGCGTTAAATTTCATCAGTGGGATGAATTGGTATTGATATTTAATCTGTGAATCAGTGGCTTCAAATAAAGCGTTGTTTAGAGCACCATTTCTTCGAACAAACGCTGAGCGGTTTTTTCTAAGTCTTCGCTCAATCCTGGATGCGGGCGCGACACCTGTATGCACGAACTGCGCACCGCAGTTAACCATCGAAAACGCGAAGGAATATCTAGCAAGGCAATCGGTCCACCATCCTTTGCACCATTCGCAATTTTTTCTAATGATTCTAGATTTTTTTGCAATTGCTCTAACTCCAATTTCGGAGCAAACAATTTCAATTTATTTTCATTCAAAGCAAAATGCACTTTAATAAATTTCGCTTTTTTGCAAAACAATATCAGTCCTATGTTTAGGAACTCCTCGCGCTCAACCGCAGGCAACACGCGAATTACCGCATATTCATAGATGTGTTTGGCTTGCATGCTGTGCTTCTTTGGTGAATAAATCGGAATGCTTTAATCGCATGATTAAAAAATTCGCATAAGTGTTTCTAATCTCTTCAGGTGTTTCATCACTGCCTTCCCAATGCAACCACGCCTCAGGGATTAAGGCTACGATGCCTTTTAAAACATCGTCGGTTAAAAGGGTTTTGTACTTTGTGTTGATGGCTTCAATGGTTTTTGCTTGTGGCAATAACACATGGTCTTTTACCAATTTAAAAGAACTCTTGGCATGTGTTTCCCAATCGGTCCACGAATGGTGAAAATACAAACTGGCTCCATGGTCGATGAGCCACAATTGCTTTTGCCATATCAACATATTCGTGTTTTTAAATGTGCGATCGACATTCAAAATAAACGCATCGAGCCATACAATGGCAGATGCTTGGTCTTCATCGATGGTCATTACCACAGGATCATAAGTAATGGCACCACTTAAAAAATGCAAAGCCAAATTCAACCCTTGACTGGCCTTTAATAAATCTTGTATTTCTTCATCGCCTTCGGCCTGACCAAATGCTTCGTCTAAATTGGCGAACACCAATTCAGGGATGCGCAAACCCAACACACGGGCCAACTCGCCACCTATCAATTCGGCAATCAAGGCTTTTGAACCATGACCCGACCCTCTGAATTTTAACACGTATTTAAAATCATCATCGGCTTCGGCCAAGGCAGGCAACGACCCTCCCTCGCGCAGTGGCGCAATGTAACGTGTTACATTCACGGTTCGGAGTTGAGGAATTTTGGCAGTCATTGGAAATTAATTTACTGATTAAACCGAAGGCCTATCAGCTGTTGGCAAAAGTACAAAATAAAGTATTAAAACAACCGCTTCTATCCTTGAACAAGTGAATGGTGAATGCATAAGCAGGATTCCACTAAAAAACAATATCTTTAATATCAGGCATTCATATGATTTCATGCTATCATACAATTATATATTTTGTTACACTAGATTATTATGAGTAAAATTGCATAGATGTTCAAAAAAATACTAAGTATCCTTCTTTTGTTGTTCACCTACCATGTGGGGTTTGCACAAAACAATGGCACCAACGACCAGCCCGTAAAAGGCAACCTATCTAAATTTCTTGACGATGGTAAAATTGGGAACGTCAAAAACTTAGTGCGCTTTCGCATGAACAGAGTACTTGCAGGGCATTACGGACTGAGCTATGAAAGACGTTTTACCAAAAAATTTGGCATGGAAGTAGGTGCTTATCTACAACTTTTTCCAAGTGGCACTTTTAACACAACTGCCCGTCAATTGTTTGTGAATTTAGATGGAGAAATTGATCCAGGTAAATCTACCGATGGCATGTGTTATTTGGCTTACCCCAAATTATACCTTACAGGAAAAACAATGAACAATGGCTTTTATATTGGTTTGCGCAATTACTATGGCACCAATAAAACAAATATGTACACCACGCACCTATCGGGGACAAAAGTAGTGGCTGCCACTTCCTTTTCATCGTTCTTTATGTTCGGCAGTCACCAAAATTTTCGTAAGTGTTATGCCTTCGGTGTAGAAGCTGGTTTCGGTTATTACAACGACTCTTATAAAGACGTCACCTTCGCTAAATATTCAGGCACTTCGTCTCTGGTGATATCGAATAAAAACAAATCTTTCTCGGGTGTTAACATGAGTATTGACATGGTATTTGGCCTTTTATTTTAATTCACGATGAAAAAAATATTTATTTTAATTTTACTCCTCAGCGCTCTTCAAATTTCATTTGCTGAAAAAGGATTAATCAAGGAAAAAATGGGCGATATCTACACCATTAAAAAAGCAGATAGAGAGGCCGTAGATTTTGAAAATGCGCTAAAGGTGGGCAACGACCATTACATTATTTCTAAGCGCAACGAAATGCAATATGTTTCTTATATGTTCATTTGGATGGCGTATACCAAGTCTTCAGACTTTGTGCTTTACAAACTCGACAAGCATATGAATGTTGTGGCTGTGCAAAGCATCCCTTCGGAGCTAGAAGGCAAATCTGTTCAATCGTTCACGCTCAAAAAATTTGGTGATAAAATTTG
>CAJBKH010000240.1 GCA_903953615.1 uncultured Bacteroidota bacterium | reverse complement strand
ACTGTTTTATTCTTTTTACTAAGTATTAAATACTAGTTTCTAAGGTTTTGATAACCATTTGTTTAAAGCTATTAATGAAAATTTAATGTTGCTGAAGTATTTTTAATATTAAATTTCTCCTCCAAAACAAAAAAATAGTGAGACAAATTTTAAGCGTTCTTTTAGTCCTTTATTCTTTAGCGGCCTATGGACAAAGGCCACAAAATGACACATGCTCGAAGGCCATGCGCATTAACTTGGGCAAAGGGAATTTTGGTATTGGTGCGTATTTGAGCGATTCGGTTAGCATCGATAGTGCAACCGTTCAAGTAGGTGAGTTTTTTCACAGCAGTTTAATTGCAGCTGGAAATGATAAAAAATCAATCTGGTTTAAATTTTATTTGCCTGCGCGCAGAGGTGTGAACATTGAACTTAAGCAGAATGGCAATGCCATTGCGATTCGCGATTGTGGCTTTACCACTTTTTTGGGCGACCAATGTTTGCCAACAAGCACCATGGCCACTGCTGCAAAAATTACCACCCTCAATCAATTTGGTAGTTCGTTTCACCCTTGCATGGAACCCGGTTGGTACATTGTTCAGGTGAGTTCTAAAACCCGCGCCATGGGCAAGGTGTATATAGAAATTACAACCAGTTTTCCGTATAAAAATTTCGGTGTGACCGATGCAAAATACGATGCCAAAGACAGTGCCTTTTATTTTGGGGATCAAATCATTGGTAAAAAAGGCTACAAGTCGCAATACAAAGATTTCGAATTGGGTTGTTACACTATTAAAGATAGCACTGAATATTTTTACGGAATGGGTAGCAAATACAACCGCTATACCCAAAGTGCTTGGTTTGTATTCAAAGCCAATGGCAACTCTGATTTTGCCATGTTTGGCATCGAAGGCTATAATTTTTATTTAAGTAGTTCAGATACCCTGGCTTACCGGCTTTACGAAGGTGATAGTCGAAATGGAGGGAGTTTGAAATTGCTCGACTCTGCTTATAGCGACATGGGTTCTAATAGCCGTTGTTATTCGTATTATGGTGCCGTTAATTTTCACAAACCTTGTTTTTTTGATTCAGGAAAATATTACACCTTGCAATTTTTGTTTCACAAAGATGAAACCAGGACACTGCGATTAACACTTACCGATGCTACCGCTGAATATGATGTAAACAATAACCACCAACCTGTCAATGGTCAAATCAATGACATAGGCGTTGTGAATTCATATGTCACCAAGTACGGTGGTTTCTCTTGTAAATCAAGGTTGAAAAACAATACCTGTGGCAAGGTGAACAAACCCTATACCACAGGCTACAATGGCAATAAATACCATTTGAGTAATTGGTTTAAATTCTCATTACCTGCGCAATCAAAGTTGGATGTTTTGGTGAACAATGCACCGAATTATAACTATGCATTTATATCTGATTTAAGTTATCGAATATTTAAGGATACCGCCACTAATAACTGTGGTGATATCAGTCCGGGTCAGCTTATTTACACAGGCTATGGTGGTAGTTGGCAAACCATTATGTGTTTGGAAAAAGGAAATTATGTCATTCAAGTGTTGGGGCAAGATACTATTTCCACTTATTCAAATTACGCCTGTTATGGTAACATGCATTTGGGACGCGATTTTGGGTTAAGCCTATCACGACAAAATATCCCTGAATTTAACAAATTATCTTTATATCAAAAAAAATGGGCCGATTCTATTTATGTAAAAGCTGATACACTGAGTCCAATTCCAAATTATCAAACCATCGCCATGCGGAATGATACCATTGGTTGTAGGAATACAGTAATGCCCGAAAATAAATGTGATACAACTTTGCGAAAAGCCATGTACCGTGTTTTCAAAATTGGCGATTACGACAAGAATGGTAAGCAGGACAGTGGGATGTTGTTTGTATCAGGTTTGAGGTATGTATACAATTATGGCATTAATAAGTATCGCTCGGATCACCGATTATACAAGGGCAATGCCATCAAACTTCGAAACAAGCAAAATATAAGTCTCTTTCCAGATACACTCAAAGGATTAAAACCGTATACCAATTGTTTTGGTCAAACTAATACAACATTGTCTTTATGTATGGAGCCAGGTGAGTACACGATGGTCTCCTATTTTAATGAAGATGGTATTTCGTTGGATGAAAATCCAACCATGACTTTTTACACACCGCGCACTAAATTTAATACCCATGCCAAGGCAGAAAATATTGGAAAAGTGGGATATGGTTATGCATATGGTGCTTACGATACATTCTCTTGTTTAACAAATCCAGACACCATCGATGGGGTGTACTGTGGTAGAAGAAATACCTACCATGTCTTTTATTTAGATTCCGTTTCCTATGCGCAAGTGGGCATCAATTATTGGTACGCCTATGCCTATGGAGTTGCCAGATGGAGTTTGTTCTCAGGTGATATCAGAAAGGGTAAAAGCGGTTTAACCAAATATAGTAATGCTGGCGATTGGACCTGCAATAACAATTCTTATTACAGAGCAACAACAGATTGTAAGCCTATGCAACCTGGCTGGTACACCGTCATGGTGTCAAACGACAAGGCCATGGGGTTTGATTCAATTGGGCGGACCAATATGAGCTATGATGCTTTGTACACAGCAACGATGCCGCACCGTTTTGAGTTGTACACGCGCAAACCGAATGTTATTTTACCCAAATTTGATAAGCCAAATAAATCGGCCAATATTGACAGTTTAATCAATGGTAAAAAACCGCTTTCATTTGCAAGTAATTACAGTGTTAAAAAAGCCTTGCCTCAAAAGCTAGAAAAATTTGTTTTTCCTACAGAATATTTGCAGTGCGATTTAGATACGCCTTTTACCCATTATTCTAAAAGTAAATTGTGTAATCCAAATGCTACCAATATTATTTATTACACCTTCACCATTGGTAAAAATAGTTGGGCCAGCATCCATACTTATGCGCCTGGTGTTAATTCATACAAGGTTAAATTATATAATTTTGATGTGCGCAAATACGCCTCGCGAATGGATACTGCAACACCCATTCAAAATTGCAATTACAATCCTGCACTGCTTGAATTTTGTAACCTTAAAAAGGGCACTTACACCTTGGTGTATTTTGTGAACCGTTACACAGGTCAATATTCAAGTCTATCACCAACCATGTACCTCGATAGCCTAATGCCTTCGCGCTTCGATCATGCAATGAATGCGTATGATTTTGGTAGAATTCCTGGTGATAGTGCTTGGCACAATGGAAAAATTGGCGATGTGCATCCCATTGATACGGCGCTTGCGCCTAGTGCCGATGTTATTTCTTGTAAAACAAATGCGCAAAGAACCGATCCAATTAGCAGTAATTGCTATAATCAGTGGAATCCTTATGTCTACAACAAGGATAGTTTTGGTGTGGTGTTTCCATATGATTCCTCTTATGTTGTTCGCAATGGGCAATACTATTCTCAAGGTAGTTATGGTCCATGGCGAAACTTATGGTACACCTTTACGCACAAGGGGCCTGGGAAAATTAGCATTAAACTCAATACAATTGATCAAAAGTATAGCGATATTTCAAGGCATCTCCACTTTACTGTTTATGAGTCAAATGCGAACGGAACACTACCCTTTGATTCCTTAAAAAAGATCAGTGGCGGAGTAGATTCAACAATTGCGATGGGCTTAAATTATGCCACCTCCGATGGCCCTTATACAATAAACGGTGGTTGGTATTATTGTTATTACCCTTCGAATTTTACAGCTACATTGAATAAGTTGGTATGCGATGCCAATATCGAAAAACGGTATTATGTAATGGTTGAATCGGATAATAATCCGGATGTTCAGCCTTATACTTTTAATCACCATGTAAGCCTCTCAATTAAATATGATACGGTTACAACAGTGGTGCCTAAAACCAAGTACGATTATTATTCGCAAGCAGGCTCTTTTAAAGATAGCTCCAATAAAAATTTGATAATTAATACCACCGGTGAATACGGTT
>CAJBKH010000239.1 GCA_903953615.1 uncultured Bacteroidota bacterium | reverse complement strand
TAGATATGAAGCATATGGAAAAGCTTTGTCCATCCATCCTAATATTTCTGAAATTTTAGGCAATGATTTTGATGCCATTGTTGCCTACGATACGCCTTGTTTTGGATTGGCGCGACCGCAATTTTTAAAGCCTTGGTTGAGCTTGCCAGAAAGTTTACAATTTAAATATGAAGAGGAAGGAATTGTTAAAGGCTACGCTGTGGTAAGAAAAGTACAACGCGGTTATAAAATTGGTCCCTTATTTGCCGATACACCTGCAGTTGCTGAGGCGCTTTATCAAGCTTGTTTAAATGTGGCCGTGGGTGAACCTTTGTACCTCGATGTGCCAGCTTTGAATCTTGAAGCATTAGAAATGGTGAAAAAATATGATGCTATTTATGTGTTTGAATGCGCCCGCATGTATTATGGAGCGCCACCAATAACCGATATAAATAAAATATTCGGTGTCACCACTTTTGAATTGGGTTAGCATTAATTTATCCCTACAGTTTAATTCAACATCGGTCTTATTAATTCTTTACAATTGATAAAGACCATCTTGATAATGCGAGTTTTTATATTGTTAAGGAATGGCTAAGTTTGCCCCTAATGACTTAAAAATTATTGTGAATAGAAGATGGGTTTAGTCCTTTTTCTAATATTACAACAAATGATAAAGGTCGAAAATCAAATACAAATTAATGAACAGAATACAAGTCATCCTTACCCTCGACATGGAAAACCTTCCAGCCAATTTTCAAGAAATTTTAAAAGAAGAACAAGCCGTTGTTGCACAATGGAAAACAGAAGGCATTTTAGAACATCTTTTTTTACGCCAAACAAAAAATGGAGCAGTCCTTATTTTTAAAGACCTCGATGAAACCCAAGTCAGAACCCACATGGAACATTTGCCTTTTTCTAAAATTGCAAAAAGCATTGAATACTTTGCATTAATTCAACAGTTTTAGACCACTTAGTTTAGGTTTAATAAATTGGCATTAATAACCAAGCCAACCATAATAGATGCATTAAATACAGGAATCGCATTGACAACTTCATCGCTATTCAAACCATGGTACATGGCAAACTGCATTTGGAATTTAACATGTTCGCCACCCGCGCGAAACAACAGGGCATGCTCCAACATGGTATAATTGAGTTTCTTATTCAATCGGTCGAGGTCAGTCTGCCAAAATGAAAAATCATTGGTGCGTGTGTTTGAGAACGTAATCTGACTGGCCCGAATGGAATAGGCTACTGCAAATTTATTATCCGAACTCATATAGCCAATGTTGGGCATAATGCCAATGCGGGTAAAATTGCCATTTAAATAAACATTTTTGCCATTGCCGTCATAGGTGTTTCTGTAATTGCCAATGGCCAGGTCCCCAAAAACCTCAAATCGAAATTGAGAACTCTCAGCTTTGTTTAAAAAATAACCGACACCTAAATTTAACATATCGCCATTGTAGCGCTTTTGCTCATTTGTGGTCGGGGAAGTTGTATTGTTGGAATCAGTATAGGTGTAAGTCGTTTTAAGCGCTGAACCAGCATAGCCAGCATAAGCACCAATGTTTTTTGTTAATGCATAACCCGCAGTCAAATCATACTTGTTAACGAGGTTGGTAGAAGCATCAATATATAAGTCGCCCGCATCTTGAAACAGCGGCACTGGATTGCGATTAGGCGTGTAAAATCGTGCCCTGCATGAACTCAATACTAAGACACATGCAATAGAAGCCATAAAGATGTAATCAGTTTTTTTCATAATAGGAGGTGTTGGTTTATACAAACTTACAACATTTTATTTGTTTGTTTTTTAGGACTCTTTTAATGGGTTATTGATTACTCTTTTCATGTTATGCTAGAACATGGCACTATATTTGAAAAATATATGAGAATGAAAGTCCTCTCTACTTTTGTATTACTTATTGTATCAGCAGTTTCAGGCTTTGCTCAAAAATTAGATTTTTCTAAGTTGGTAGATGCCGAGCAGGATAGAATTGATTTGTTCGACCTGAAGGCCGATAAGAATATTGTCATCGGCAATAAGTCGCAAAGCCAATTGGCTAACAAAGTTTATTTTATAATGGTCGATCAGCTACAAGCAGATATTGCGGCCAATGCCATTGCTACTGAGTTAAATTACAAAGCCCTCATAGAATTTCTTAAATTAATCGATCGGCACAATGTATACCATTTAACGGCCCACCAGCATGCCATTGAGCTGGCAAATAAAATAATGGTATTGAAAAACGATGCCAAGGAATTAGAAGTTTTAAAAACAGATTTGAAAACAGG
>CAJBKH010000238.1 GCA_903953615.1 uncultured Bacteroidota bacterium | reverse complement strand
TAAAACGGTCGTGAATAACCTCTGATTGGTATTTTACGCCCCACAACATGCGGGTCGTTTTGCCGTTTACCAATATTTTTTTAACGCCTTGGTGTGCAATATTGGCAACGGTAAAGTACAAATCATTGCGGGCATGGTTAATAAAATAGCCAAGACCTAAAAGGGTAGAGGCATTGCCAAAACTACTAGAGCCTAAATTGTTGTCAACTTGTTTTATTTCATAGGCCCCTTGTATATCATAATGCTCTGTCTCTTGCGAAACGAATGCAGATGCCATGAATTTTAACTCTGTGTTTTTTGTGGTATGGATATATGATAAGCCCGACATTGCGCTATTATAATCCATGATTTCTTGTCCCTCGAATCCTATGCTTAATTGCAAAGCATTTGCCAATGTACCAAAGGTTGTTTGTTGAAATTCTGGTTCAAGTTTATAGCGATTTTGACCAAGATTAATTAACAACTCAATGCGGTTCTTTCTGTTTAAATGGTATACAAACAAGGATTGAAAATCGCTGAACCGCGACTTATAAGAACCCACTACATCGGTAGAATTTAAAATGTTTTTATTGCCTCTATAGCGCGCGCCAATTAAATAAGTGAAACGTGTAAATTTTACGCCCTTGCGCATAGGGTCGTCAATGGTTTTAATGCCTTCTATATAGGCCGAACCACCTAATAGTCCGCCCGAGAATCCACCTGCCGTTTTGGTTGGTGTTTTATATTTCACATCTAATACCGATGATAATTTGTCGCCATACTTTGCTTCAAAACCACCGGCCGAAAAAGACACAGCACTCACTAAATCACCATTAATAAAACTTAAACCTTCTTGCTGTCCACTGCGAATTAATTGGGGTCTGTAAATTTCAAGATCATTTACATAAATTAAATTTTCATCATAACTACCGCCACGGACATTGTACTGGGAACTGAGTTCGTTTCCAGAGGCTACACCCGGTAAGGTTTTGATACCATCCATAAAGTCGCCCGATACGCCTGGTCCATTAATAATGGGCTTGAAAACAATATGGCCCGTTGGCTCATCAGGTCTTTTACGGGTAATGGTGTGCGAAACAATGATATAGTTACTGTCAGATAAAACAACATCGTTCTCATAAATCTCATTGTCTTCTAAATACGGTATCCTGCTACTGCGACTCGTTTTACCTGTATGGGTAAAGGTGAGTATGTTTTTGTTGCCGAATAGATAGGGTATCTTGTAATTACCCGCACTGTCCGTATGGTAAATTACATTCGTTAGATTGTAAGTAATATTGGTGTTTGGCAGCGGTTGATTGTTTTTGTCAACGACTTTACCTTTAATAAAACTATTGGTATTGGTTTGGGCAGCAATCTGATTAAGACTGATGAATAGGAGGGTTATGGTAACAAAAAACGGTTTCAATACGGCTTGTAAATGTGGATTGAACGGATTTTGTTTTGAATTATTGCTTTAATGCCGAAATTGTGGCAGAAGGATTGGCCGAGCCAAAAACGGTATTGCCCGCCACTAATACGGTAGCACCTGTATCGATTAGTTTTTTATAATTGTTAAGGGTTACGCCACCATCTATTTCAATATCGAAGGTAATACCTAAACGCGCTTGCATATTTTTTAATTGCTCGATTTTGCGGTAAGTGTTTTCAATAAACGATTGACCGCCAAAACCGGGATTCACACTCATTAAACAAACCAAGTCCATGTCGCCAGCAACATCTTCTAAATTCATTACATTGGTGTGTGGGTTAACAGCCACACCTGCTTTCATGCCAGTTGCTTTGATGGCTTGTATGCTGCGGTGTAAATGGTTGCAAGCTTCAATATGAACTGATAAAACTGCGGCACCAGCTTCGGCAAAACGGGTAATGTATTGGTCTGGATTCACAATCATTAAATGCACATCCAACGGTTTGGTGGCATGTTTTTTAAGTGGAGTTAAAACAGAAAAACCGAAAGAAATATTAGGAACAAATACGCCATCCATAATATCAACATGAAACCAATCGGCCTCGCTGTTGTTAATCATTTCTATGTCTCTTTGCAGATTGCCAAAATCGGCAGAAAGTACACTCGGTGCAATTTTATAACTCATGCTGCGAAGATAATATAATCGAAATTGTTTCTAAAAATTATTATACCAATCATTAGAATTGTAAGGCATTAAATAGATTCCTCAACAACGCAGTGGTTGAATTGAAGGAGAATTACGATAGTTAGTTTTCGCAATCCCTTAAATCACGATGTATTTGAAATAAAAAGGATTGCATGGATTAGTGGTATCTTCCAACCACGCAGTGGTTGAAGTGAAGGACAATTACGATAGTTTGTTTTCGCAATTACTCAAATCACGTTGTGTTTGAAATAAAAAGGATTGCCTAGATTAATGGCATCCCCCAACCACGCAGTGGTTGAATTGAAGGAGAATTACGATAGTTTATTTTTCGCAATTCCTCAAATCACGTTGTATTTGAAATAAAAAGGATTGCTTGGATTAGTGGTATCCCCCAACCACGAAGTGGTTGAATCTGAATAAAAAAAATAACCATCTCAAAAGGGTTTGGCGATTTTTTTGCTATGCAAAAAAAATGACAAACCCTTTCAAACACCCTGCATACAAATCAATTATAGCCCTATCAATATTTTATACATCCAAAATGCCCCCGATTTTACTAATTTTGTAGCATGACAATTATTAAAAAGCCTTCTGATTCTTTTACCATAATGAACGAATTGGTTTTGCCCAATGATACCAATACCCTCAACAATTTAATGGGTGGAAGGTTGTTGCATTGGATGGATATAGTAGCTGCTATTACTGCTCAAAAGCACAGCAATAGTATTGTGGTAACTGCTAGTGTCGATGGCGTATCCTTCAAAGAAAGTATTCAATTGGGCGATGTGGTAACCTTAGAAGCTTATGTAACGCGCGCTTTTAATACAAGTATGGAAGTTTACATCGAAGTGTATGCCCACAATATTCCAAGAGGCGAACGCTATAAATGCAACGATGCCTACTATACTTTTGTGGCCATCGACTCTAGAAACAGACCAATAGTTGTGCCTCAATTGGAACCCGAAAGCGATGCAGAAAAACAAAAATACGATGGCGCTTTGCGCAGAAGACAAGTGCGATTAGTAATGGCTGGTAAATTAAAGCCAGAAGATGCTGTTGAACTGAAAGCTTATTTATTCGATAAATAAGAATGGAAAAAATCAATCCATACAAAGCCCACCCTTGGCATGGTGTAAGTCCTGGTAAAAATGTGCCAAACGAAGTAACCGCTTATATCGAAGTAGTACCTAGCGATACCGTCAAATACGAAATCGATAAAAAAAGTGGCATCTTAATGATTGATCGTCCACAGAAATTTTCAAATGTTGCACCTGCACTTTATGGCTTTATTCCTCAAACGTATTGTGGCGAATTGATTGCCGGATTTGCTTCTCAAAAAACAGGGAAGTTAGTGGCCAATGGCGATGGCGATCCTTTAGATATTTGTGTGCTTTGCGAGCCCAATATTCCCAATGGCGATTTTCTCTTACATGCGATTCCAATTGGCGGTATTCGCATGATAGACAAAGGCGAGGCCGATGATAAAATTATTGCAGTGCTTAAAAACGATGAGGTATATGCTGCATGGAAAGACATACAAGATGTGCCCGAAATATTAATCAATCGCCTCAAGCATTATTTTTTAACCTACAAAAATATACCTGGAGCCGAAGTGCCTACAGTTGAAATTACAAGCGTGTATGGCAAACAAGAGGCCTACGAAGTAATTAACAAATCGCGATTAGACTACCAACAAAAATTTGGAGACGACAATACGATTTAAAATGTAACTCCAATTAAAGATAAGCATTGAAAATCAATAAGCATATCGTTCTTGGATTGTTAATTTTTACAACAATACTCACTTTAGGGTTTTACATCATTAGTATGCCTTTTCGTTTAGCGAATATGATAGATGGTGAAGTTGTAGTGAAATCAGAAGTTATTAAGAAAATGAGTGATGAGAATGAGTATACACTAATCGGAAATTACTATTTAGATGAGAGAACTTTTCAATTGTTTCAAAAAATTGATAAGAACTTAAGTAAAGTTATAATAGAAAATAAAATTGATAGTTTATGTTGGACTGAGACCAAAATAATAGGACATATCAATCAAAAATATTTTATGATTGATGTTTTAGAAAATGATAGTAATACAATTAAGTATTATATTGGTAGGACTAATCTATGCAAGGATACTAACATGCTCAAACCTTATTATAACAGGTTTTATAAGGTCCCAGTTATTTATGGCT
>CAJBKH010000237.1 GCA_903953615.1 uncultured Bacteroidota bacterium | reverse complement strand
CATTGGCACCGATAATACCATAGCAATTGCCTGGCATGAATTTGACATTTACCTCGTCAAAAAGGATGCGTTTACCATAACGAAGGGAAATATTTGAAGCACTAATCATATTCTGTCTACTGAATTTAAATAAAGGGTGCAAAGATAGGCAAATTTCACCATTTTTTGAAGCCTAATCGACAGTTAACGACTGGGGTTAAAATACACTTGCTTAAACACTAAAAATAAAGGCCGTAGGCCTTCAATTGCTTATTGCTGTATTGCAAAGCAGGGAAAGGAATTTTAATGCCATTTAAAATGGTAAACAGCGATTTTAAAGCTTTGTGCTTGGTTTTAATTTTAGTTAGGTCGATGTCCAAAGACAACAAATACTGTCGGTAACGCGGTTGGTAATTATAATCGTGATAAACCCCTTTCTTATCGGTCCACTCATTTTTAAAACCGCCCAATAGGCCATAAGCACTATAGCCCACTGCAATGCCTAGCCACGGTTTAGGCTTGTATGGCGAATAAGTTAGCCAATAGGTTTGACCATTGTAATCTTTCAATAATTGTTCGTTCCACGACTGGCCTAAAGTATTGGGACGTAACGCAGGGAAGCCAGTTTTATGAAAACTAAATTTCATTTTTACTTTTTGTTCTTGCCATATGGCATGTTGCCCAGCCGATAAAATAGTGCCAAAGGTATTGGCCGCCAAATCGCCAGCACTAGCGCCCCAGCCAGCTGAAAGGCCATCCCATATTTCAATTGGATCTTGAAACAAACTGCCGAATAAGGCCCAACGCCATTGCTTGTTTTTAGGAACGCCCGCCCATTTGGCCGCCTCTATGGCTGTTACACCAAGGTAATAGGATGAAAAAGCATGACCAAATTTGTCCATCTGTAACCATTCTTTGTTATCATTAAAAAAATGAAATTTAGATTGGGGATAATCTTTATACCATAATTGCGATAAGGCAAGATGAGCCATTGCAGTTCCGCCTAACCCAACGGCATAACACAGGGTTTTTCTTTTGCGAAAATTGTTACTTGTATCTCTAAAGAACAAGCTTGCCGCATTGTTCTTAGGAAAGCGCGTATCAGTAAAATTGAGTGAAAATTGAGAATTCAAAACTGTGTTCGAATCCAAGAATGAAGCAGTAGCGCCCTTGCCATTAGTGGCAAGACCTAGTAAAAACAACAAGCACCAAATAGTCGGTCTTGTAAACATGCGATTAAAGGATGGCAGCTTTGCATGCATCTAAAATAGCGTAAGCTTTTTCAGACGTTGTACTTTCGGCATAAACACGCAATACAGGTTCGGTGCCACTCGGACGGATCATTACCCATTCTTCGTTCCCTAAATGGTATTTAAAACCATCCATGTCTTCAGTTTTTTCTATGTTGTATGAATCAAAAGCTTTGTAGGCATTGGCTTTGCAATTGGCAATAATGTTTTGTTTCTGACTTTCTTCGATGTGTAAGTCGTAGCGCTCAACAGCAAAAGCACCTACAATATCATAAGTTTCGTTGATGAGGGTTTCAATACTTTTACCTGTTAAGGCCATGTATTCTAAAATTAATAAACCCATCCAAATACCATCGCGCTCAGGAATATGGCCTTTTACAGCGATTCCACCACTTTCTTCTGCACCAATCAATACATCATCAGTAATCATGTATTCACAAATGTATTTGAAACCAATTTTAGTGGTAATGGTTTCTAAACCTAAATGGGCTGCTAGTTTATCAACTTTAGAAGAAACACTAAAGCTCTTAATGATTTTACCACTCAAGCCTTTGTGCTTGGTGAGGTATTGCATTAATAATAAAATCAAATGATGAGAATCTATGAATTTACCATTGCTATCAAAGAATCCAATTCTATCGGCATCGCCATCGGTGGCTAAACCACACAATATTTCAGAATTGTTTTTAACCACTTCAGAGAACT
>CAJBKH010000236.1 GCA_903953615.1 uncultured Bacteroidota bacterium | reverse complement strand
GTCATCTATTTTTGTATCAATGATAAGATTGAGAAAAAATTAAGCGATGACCTTGCACAAGCCGCTCAAAAATCAAAATCACAGCAGACCAATGCCAAACAAGTTTTACTTTTTTGCTTACCACTGCCTATTATTAATACAATCGAAGAATGCCATATAAAGCATCTTTCATTTGAAAACGCGTTTCTACTACCAGGGCATGCTGCTTTGCCTTTTCAGCCACCTACCGTTTAAATTTTAATTAAGTTTTCCCATTCATTGTATTGTTCGCCATTGAAGGTGACCTACAATTAATTTCACGCCCAATTTATGGGCGCTAATTTTAGTATTTTAAACATGCTGAAAAAATTGTGCAAACACAATTGATTTAATTATTATTTAAACAGAAAAATGAAAAAAAAATTACTCTTATTTATAACGATCATCGCTTGTTTTAAAATAGATGCCCAAACAATTACAGTTGTCGATAAATCGAATTTACAACCCATAGAAAATGCCATGGTAAATGGCAAAGCCACCAACATGAAGGGACAAATAGCATTTGAAGCGATTAATGATAAATCAGGTCTAATAATAGTACAACGCATTGGCTATTTCACCGATTCTTTTCGTGTAGATGAATTAAAAGCGATGAACTATACCATTCGTTTAACTGAGCGCAACTACGACTTAGAGAAGGTGGTTGTAGCGGTTATGCGTGTCGAGCAAAAAACAAGTGTTGCCCAGCAACAAATATTTTCACTCGATAAAGCACAAATGCAATTTATGAGTCAACCTACTACAGCCGAACTATTACAACAAAGTGGTAGAGCTTTTATTCAAAAAAGCCAAATGGGTGGAGGCAGCGTGGTAATGCGTGGTTTTGAATCTAATAAAGTATTAATGGTAGTTGATGGTGTAAGGATGAACAATGCCATTTACCGCGGTGGTCATTTGCAAAATGTCTTAACGGTCGATCAAAATATGTTAGAACGTGCCGAATTGGTATTTGGCACTGGTTCTGTTAATTATGGCAGTGATGCGCTCGGAGGTGTGGTGCATTTCATTACCAAAAATCCATTATTGTCAACTACAAATAAACCGTTAACACAAACTGCTGCCTTTTTAAGATATGGCACCGCCATGGCCGAAAAGACAGGGCATTTTGATTTTAACGTAGGGCTAAAAAAATGGGCCTTTTTAGGATCTGCTACCTATAGCACTTTTGATGATATGACCATGGGAAAAAGGGGTACAAAAAATTATGCATCATGGGGTAGAAGAACTTTTTATACCCAACGCAATGGCAACAAAGATAGCATGGTGCAAAATGCCGATTCGTTTAAACAAGTACCAAGTGGTTATCATCAAACCGATTTAATGGGAAAAATTCTCTTTCAAGAAAGTAAATATATTAGCCATTTATTAAATGTTCAACATTCTACATCTTCTGATATTCCGCGCTATGATCGTCTGACAGAATTGGATAGTAATGGAAAACCATTACAAGCGCAATGGTATTATGGTCCACAAACCAGAACTTTTGTAAGTTATAAATTAGCCATAACTAAAAAAATGCAAGCTTTTGATAAAGCTACCTTTATTGTTGGTTGGCAGAATATTATTGAGAGTCGCCATAACCGTGGATTTGGTAGTTCGAATATCACCCACAGAACTGAGCAAGTAGAAGTTTACACAGTGAATGCCGATTTCCAAAAGTCTATTACTTCAAAAACAGAATTGCGTTATGGTGCTGAAATAACGACCAATGATGTGCAATCGAAAGCCAACAGTGTTAACATCAATACGAATGCGGAATCAGCGCAAACGACTAGGTATCCTGATGGTGGTTCGAAAATGCAAACTGCCGCTATATACCTTACACAAACCAATATTCTTACTTCGAAGTTTTTTATTAATACAGGGGTTCGTTTTACGGCTATGTCATTGGAATGCAATTTTAAAGACAAAACATTTTTTCCTTTCTTGCAAAACAGCATTGCCCAACGCAATCAAAATACAAGTGGAAGTATAGGTTTTGTGTACTTGCCTAAAACACATTTGAAAATTGCAGGCTCAGTATCGAGTGGCTATAGAGCTGCCAATGTCGATGATATGGCAAAAGTTTTTGAAAGTACAGCGGGTCGCATTATTATTCCGAATCCCTACGTAAAACCTGAACAGACCACCAATTTTGATTTAACTATTAATAAAACATTCGCCAAAAAATTGAGCATTGAATTGAATGCCTACTATACCATATATAACAATGCCCTAACCCTTGGAAGGGCGCAATTAAATGGAAAGGATACCATTACGTATAACAATGTTACAAGCACGATTTACACCACCCTTAACGCGCAAAGAGCGATGATACAAGGATTGTTTGCAGGCTTTAATTACGATGTGAACAAGGCCTTGGCAGTAAGTGGTAATATCAATTATACCTATGGTAGAATTAAAACCGATACAATCGATTATCCACTCGATCATATCTCACCAGTGTTTGGTCGTTTTGGAATCATATACAAAGGCAATAAATTTAAAACAGAGTTTTATACCTTGTTCAATGGCGCTAAAAAATCTAAGGACTATAACTTATCAGGCGAAGACAATCAATTGTATTCTGCCAATCCAATAAAGGGATTTAACCCTGCATGGTACACGCTCAACCTAAGAGGTTTCTATCAAGTTAACAAATTTTTTCAATTGCAGTTGGCCATCGAAAACCTACTCGACCAACATTACCGTACTTTCTCTTCTGGATAC